>NZ_WWIC01000014.1:0-13201 GCF_009872555.1 Streptomyces sp. SID5643 | reverse complement strand
GGGCGGCTGCCCGCCCGGCCGCGGCAGCCCCGCCCGGCCCACACCGGCCCGCAGAGCCGCCGCCACCCGGTCCGCGACCGCCGCCCGCTCCGACTCCGCGCGCAGCCCGAGCAGCACCAGCACCCGGCTCTCCACCGGCCGCACCCCGAGCAGCACCGGCACGCCCACCGACGCCAGCTCCTCCGAGACCGCCCGGGCCAGCACGGCCCAGCCACCCCCGCTCTCGTCCGGGGGCAGGGCGTCCCCGAGCCGCATGACCACCGGCAGCAGCGGGCCGCTGCCCGGCCGGAAACCCAGCACGCGGGCCTGCGCCGGGGCGTCCTCGGCCGTGACGCGGCCCTCGGCGAGGTCGGTGAGGAAGTCGCCGCGCCCGCGCGCCGCCAGCTCCTCCTCCTGGCGGGCCTGCATCAGCACCACGGCCAGGATGCCCGCGGCCCGCTCGGCGGCCATCCGGTGCACCGGGGCCAGGGGAGTCCGCACGGGCAGCAGAATGAGCCGGGCCCGCACGCCCCCGCTGCCCGGCCCGCCGCCCGGCACGTCCACGAGCACCGATCCCGCGAGCGGCGGCTCGTCCTTGTGCTGGCCGCGCAGCCCCTCCCACACCTGGAGCGGGTCCGCGCCCTCGGGCCCGGACCCGGCCGCGTACAGCAACTGCCCGTCCGCCGTCTCCAGGAACACGGGGTTTGCGGCGAAGTCGCCGAGGATGCCGAGCACGTGGGGCACCCCGCCGCCGCCCAGCAGGGCCTGCGTGCACCGCCGGTGCACCTCCTCGGCCCGCTGGAGCAGGGCGTAGTGGCCGTTGACGATCTCGGTGTGGACCTCCTCCGTGACCGTGACGAAGGGCACCTCGCGGTGCAGCTGGACCAGCGGCAGCCCGGCGGAGCGTGCCGTGTCGACGAGGGCCGCGGGCAGCCGGGTGAAGCGCGGACCGAGCTCCACGACCAGGGCAGCGATGCCGCGCTCGGCCAGGGTGCGCACGAACGCCCGCTGCTCGGCGGGGCGGGTGCCGAGACCGTAGCCCGTGGTCAGCAGGAGTTCGCCGCCCTTGAGCAGGGAGGCGATGTGCGGCACCTCGCCGGCGTGCACCCAGCGCACGGTCCGCCCGAGCCGCTCGGCGCCCGCCAGCACCTCGGGCAGCCCGCTGCGCAGCCCCGGCAGCTCCAGCGCCCGCTGCACGGTGATCCCGGCGCCCTGGGTGTCGTAACCGCTGTCCGTACCGCTGTCCATGTGCCGGACGCTACCCGCGTGCGAGCCTTGCGGACATCTCCGGCGGGGCACCGAAACGATCACCGTCCGGATCCGGCGCCCGCCCTCCCCGGATTACGGGGTGATCGACCGGGTACGGGCGCCGTCATGGACATGAGCGTGGTGGCGGTGGGGCGGGAGGACGACGGTCCGGTCGAGGAGCCGTTGCGGGTCGCGGTGCTCGCCGACCGGCTCGGGTACGGAGAGGTCTGGGCCGGCGAGGGGCCCACGTGGGACTCGTTCGTCCTGGCGGCGGCGATCGGCGCGGCCACCGAGCGGGTCACGCTGACCGCCGGGCCCGTACCGGTGTCGGTGCGCGATCCGCTCACCATCGTCCGGGGCGCCGCCTCCACCGCGGCCGTCACCGGCCGGCCCGTCGGCGTGGCCCTGGGCACCTCCAGCAAGCGTGTCGTCGAGGGCGTGCACGGCCGGCCACGCACCCGGCCCGCGACGGCCCTCGCGGAGTCGGCGGCGGCCGTACGCGCGCTGATGGACAGCGTGCCGGGCGAGCCGATCGTGCCCGGCAGCGGCTTCCCCCGCCGCCTGCCGCCACCCGGAGGCACGGTCACCGTCGCCGCGTTCGGGGAACGGGCGGTCGCCGCCGCCGTGGCGCACTCCGACCGCATGCTGCTCGACCTCGTCTCGCCCGAGCAGGTCCGCATGCTGCGCGACCGGATGCTCGCGGCCGCCGAGAAGGCCGGCCGTACGCCGCCGCGGCTGGCCGCCTGGCTGCCCGCCGCCGTCGATCCGGGGCCGGAGACGATCACTCAGGTCCTGCGCAGCGTCGTCGGCTACCTGGCGGTGCCGGGCTACAGCGACATGTTCGTCGACGCGGGGTTCGCCGAGGTCGTCGAGCTGGCCGCCAAGGGCGCCGACGCCGGCACCCTGCTGCGGGCGCTGCCGCCCGAGGCCGCCGGCACGGTCGCCCTCGTCGGCGACGCCGACACCGTCCGCGCCCGCATCGCCGCCTACGCCGCAGCCGGACTCGACGAGATAGCGCTGGTCCCGGCCACGGCCGGTGATCCCGCGGGGGAGCGCACGCTCACGGCCCTCAGGCCGGAGTGAGACCCCCGCGGGCCGCCCGGCTCAGCCGCCGTACGCGCCCGAAGCCGTCAGACGCAGTGCCGTGTCGATGAGCGGCACGTGGCTGAAGGCCTGCGGGAAGTTGCCGACCTGGCGCTTCAGACGCGGGTCCCACTCCTCAGCCAGCAGACCGAGGTCGTTGCGCAGGGACAGCAGCTTCTCGAACAGCTTGCGGGCCTCGTCCACGCGGCCGATCATCGCCAGGTCGTCGGCCATCCAGAACGAGCAGGCCAGGAACGCGCCCTCGTCGCCGGGCAGACCGTCGACGTTCTCGTCGCCGCTGGTGGTCGGGTAGCGCAGGATGAAGCCGTCCGGCGTGGACAGCTCCCGCTGGATCGCCTCGATCGTGCCGATGACCCGCTTGTCGTCCGGCGGCAGGAAGCCCATCTGCGGGATCAGCAGCAGCGAGGCGTCCAGCTCCTTCGAGCCGTACGACTGTGTGAAGGTGTTGCGCTCCTTGTCGTAGCCCCGCTCGCACACGTCCCGGTGGATGTCGTCGCGCAGCTCCCGCCAGCGCTCCAGCGGGCCGTCCGCGTCACCGGACTCGATCAGCTTGATCGTGCGGTCGACCGCGACCCAGGCCATCACCTTGGAGTGCACGAAGTGGCGGCGCGGGCCACGCACCTCCCAGATGCCCTCGTCCGGCTCCTGCCAGTGGTCCTCCAGGTAGCGGATGAGCTTCAGCTGGAGCAGCGAGGCGTAGTCGTTGCGGGCGAGGCCGGTCATGTGGGCCAGGTGCAGGGCCTCGGTGACCTCGCCGTACACGTCCAGCTGGAGCTGGTGGGCCGCGCCGTTGCCGACCCGGACCGGGCTGGAGTTCTCGTAGCCCGGCAGCCAGTCCAGCTCCGCCTCACCGAGCTCGCGCTCACCGGCGATGCCGTACATGATCTGGAGGTTCTCCGGGTCGCCGGCGACCGCCCGCAGCAGCCACTCGCGCCAGGCGCGGGCCTCCTCGCGGTAGCCGGTGCGCAGCAGTGACGACAGCGTGATCGCCGCGTCGCGCAGCCAGGTGTAGCGGTAGTCCCAGTTGCGGACGCCTCCGATGTCCTCCGGCAGGGAGGTGGTGGGCGCGGCGACGATGCCGCCGGTCGGGGCGTACGTCAGGGCCTTCAGCGTGATCAGGGAGCGCACCACGGCCTCGCGGTAGGGGCCGTGGTACGTACAGTGGTCGACCCACTCGCGCCAGAAGTCCTCCGTCGCCTCCAGCGACTGCTCCGGCTCGGGCAGCGGCGGCGGCTCCTTGTGCGAGGGCTGCCAGGAGATCGTGAACGCGATCCGGTCACCCGGCGCGACAGTGAAGTCCGCGTACGTCGTCAGCGACTTGCCGTAGGTCTCCGCGGAGGTGTCGAACCACACGGAGTCGGGGCCCGCGACGGCCACCGTGCGCCCCTCGTGCTTGTGCACCCACGGCACCACCCGCCCGTAGGAGAACCGCATCCGCAGCGCCGAGCGCATCGGCACGCGGCCCGAGACGCCCTCCACGATCCGGATCAGCTGCGGGGCGCCGTCACGCGGCGGCATGAAGTCGGTCACCCGGACCGTGCCCCGCTGGGTGTCCCACTCGGACTCCAGGATCAGCGAGTCGCCCCGGTAGCTGCGCCGCGCCGCGGTGGGGGGCTGCTGGTCGGAGGCGTACGCGGGGCCGAGCCGCCAGAAGCCGTGCTCCTCGGTGCCCAGCAGGCCGGCGAAGATGGCGTGCGAGTCGAAGCGGGGCAGGCACAGCCAGTCGACTGTGCCGTCCCGGCAGACCAGGGCAGCGGTCTGCATGTCTCCGATGAGTGCGTAGTCTTCGATGCGCCCGGCCACGTGCAACTCCAGTCGAACGGCCACGTCACCCCACGAGGGGGCTGTCGCTAGTGCGGTCAAGGGGGGTTTCAGCAAGTCTTGCAATGCGTCGTTGAGCGATGAAGCAAAACAGGTCACTCAGCCGTGATGCAAAGCGCCAATTGTTGCTCAACGAACTGCCGAGCTCACGTTGTTCCGGTACTTACGGGCGGGGGGTGGTGCCGTTGGGCCGGACGGGGTCGGCAGCGAGTGTCCGAGCAGGATACGACGCACGCGGATGATCCGGGTGCCCGTCCGGACAAGGCGAGTACGCCGAACGAGTGAGCAGCGGGTGAGGAAGCGGTGAGTGCGGCCACCTCCGTGTCGGGATGTGTGCGGAGCGTGGCCGGAAGCCATCGCCCCGCAGCGCTGATACGCTGGTAGCCCGTGGACCGGTGGGCCCCTTCCCGACAGGGAACCCCCGAACCGCAGCGACGGCACCCCGGAGATCTCCGGCGGGCAGCCGTACCGCACCCCCAGACCGCGACCACGGGAGCCCCGTCTTGGCCATGCCGCCCGCCGCTTTTCGTAATTCGACGACCAAGCACATCTTCGTCACCGGGGGTGTCGCCTCCTCGCTGGGCAAGGGCCTGACGGCCTCCAGCCTCGGCATGCTGCTCAAGGCCCGCGGTCTGCGCGTCGTGATGCAGAAGCTCGACCCGTACCTGAACGTGGACCCGGGCACGATGAACCCCTTCCAGCACGGTGAGGTGTTCGTCACCAACGACGGCGCCGAGACCGACCTGGACATCGGCCACTACGAGCGCTTCCTCGACCGCGACCTCGACGGCTCCGCCAACGTCACCACCGGCCAGGTGTACAACACCGTGATCGCCAAGGAGCGGCGCGGCGAGTACCTGGGCGACACGGTGCAGGTCATCCCGCACATCACCAACGAGATCAAGCACCGCATCCGCCGCATGGCGACGGATGAGGTCGACGTCGTGATCACCGAGGTCGGCGGCACGGTCGGCGACATCGAGTCGCTGCCGTTCCTGGAGACCGTCCGCCAGGTCCGTCACGAGGTCGGCCGTGACAACGTCTTCGTCGTCCACATCTCGCTCCTGCCGTACATCGGCCCCTCGGGTGAGCTGAAGACGAAGCCCACCCAGCACTCGGTTGCGGCCCTGCGCAACATCGGTATCCAGCCGGACGCGATCGTGCTGCGCTGCGACCGCGAGGTGCCCACCGCGATCAAGCGGAAGATCTCGCTGATGTGCGACGTCGACGAGGCCGCCGTCGTGGCCTGCCCCGACGCCCGCTCGATCTACGACATCCCGAAGACCGTGCACGGCGAGGGCCTGGACGCCTACGTCGTCCGCAAGCTCGACCTGCCGTTCCGCGACGTCGACTGGACGACCTGGGACGACCTGCTCGACCGCGTCCACAACCCCGACCACGAGATCACCCTCGCCCTGGTCGGCAAGTACATCGACCTGCCCGACGCCTACCTGTCGGTCACCGAGGCACTGCGCGCCGGCGGCTTCGCCAACCGGGCCCGCGTCAAGATCAAGTGGGTCACCTCCGACGACTGCAAGACCCCCGCCGGCGCCGCGGCGCAGCTCGGCGACGTCGACGGCATCTGCATCCCCGGCGGCTTCGGCGACCGCGGTGTGCTCGGCAAGGTCGGCGCGATCAAGTACGCCCGCGAGAACAAGATCCCGCTGCTCGGCCTCTGCCTCGGCCTGCAGTGCATCGTGATCGAGGCCGCGCGCAACCTGGCCGACATCACCGACGCCAACTCCACCGAGTTCGACCCGGCCACCTCCCACCCGGTCATCTCCACCATGGCCGAGCAGCTCGACATCGTCGCCGGTGAGGGTGACATGGGCGGCACCATGCGGCTCGGCATGTACCCGGCCAAGCTCGCCGAGGGCTCCATCGTGCGCGAGGTGTACGACGGCAAGGAGTACGTCGAGGAGCGCCACCGGCACCGCTACGAGGTGAACAACGCCTACCGGGCCGAGCTGGAGAAGCAGACGGGCATCCTGTTCTCCGGCACCTCGCCGGACGGCAAGCTCGTCGAGTACGTCGAGTACCCGCGCGACGTCCACCCGTACCTGGTCGCCACGCAGGCCCACCCGGAGCTGCGCTCGCGTCCGACGCGCCCGCACCCGCTGTTCGCCGGGCTCGTCAAGGCCTCGGTCGAGCGGAAGACTTCGAAGTAACACACCAGTTGTACGGTGGCCGGGGTGCATCCCTTCAAAGGGTGTGCACCCCGGTTTCGTTTCGGCAGGTCGCGCGGCACGTGGAAGGACAGGCATGACGATCAAGGACGCCCCGGAGGAGTGGGAGATCCGGGCGACGCAGACCCCCTTCGTGGGCAACAAGACCTCCGTCCGCACCGACGACGTGGTCATGCCCGACGGCACCGTGGTCGGCCGTGACTACCAGGTCCACCCCGGCTCCGTGGCCGTCCTCGCCCTCGACGCGGACGACCGCGTGCTGGTGCTGCGCCAGTACCGTCACCCCGTGCGCCACAAGCTGTGGGAGATCCCGGCCGGACTGCTCGACGTCCCCGGCGAGAACCCGCTGCACGCCGCGCAGCGCGAGCTGTACGAGGAGGCGCACGTCAAGGCCGAGGACTGGCGGGTGCTGACCGACGTCTACACCACGCCCGGCGGCTGCGACGAGGCCGTGCGGATCTTCCTGGCGCGTGACCTGTCCGAGGCCGAGGGCGAGCGGTTCGCGGTCGAGGAGGAAGAGGCCGACATGCTGCTCGACCGGGTGCCGGTCGAGGACCTGGTGCGGGGCGTGCTGGCCGGCGAGCTCCACAACAACTGCCTCGTCGTGGGCGTGCTGTCCCTGGTCGCCGCGCGGTCCGGCGACGGGCTGGACGCCCTGCGCCCGGCCCTGGCTCCCTGGCCTGCCCGTCCGTTCGAGGCGTAGCGCTCCGCTGGGGGGCGCCGTGTGGGTGGGTGCCGCTGCTGAGGTCGTCGGTCGGGTGCGGCGGCGTTGTGGCCGGTTGCGCAGTTCCCCGCGCCCCTTTCAGGGGCGACTCCGATGGTGCCGGTCCTACCATCTGCTGATCCGATCGAGGGAAGTGGCCGTCCCTCCCGCCGTGCTCGACCCGGAACGTTGCAGAGCGTGAACTAGGCTCTGGGGCACGCCCGAACCGGAGTCCCGGCGGGCTCGCGTGTGCGGTGGGACGGGAGTGTGGCCCGTGGCGGATCAGGTCGTGGAGACAGGCGACGTGCGGCCGGCCGGGCGCACTGCCGGGGAGATCGAGTTCCTGGGCCGCACACGGGAGTTGAAGGAGCTGCGCGCCGACATCGAGCGCGCCGGGCTGGACACCCTGGCCGGCCGCAAAGCCCCCCGCGCGCGCGTGCTGCTCATCGCCGGCCGGCCCGGTTCGGGCCGCACGGCACTCGCCGAGGAACTCGTCCGGCAGGTTGCGGACGGTTACCCCGACGGGGTGCTGCGGGCGAGCCTGACCGAGCCGGGCGGCACCCCGGTCCCCGTCGGACGTGCCGCCCGCGACCTCCTCACCGCCCTGGACGCGCCGGCGCCGGCCGGGGCCTGCGAGGACGACCTCACCGATGCCCTGCGCACCGCCCTGGCCGACCGCCGCGCCCTGCTCCTGCTGGACGACGCGGCCGACGCCGAGCAGGTCGACGCCCTGCTGCCCGACACCCCCGACTGCCTCGTCGTCGCGGTCTCCGAGGGGCCGCTGACCGGCATCTCCGACGTCCGCCCCTGCACCCTGGGCGGCCTGGACGCCAAGTCCGGGGTGGAACTGCTGACCCGGCACACCGGCTCGGTCCGCATCACCGTCGACCCCCGGGCCGCCGAGGGCCTCGCCGAAGAGTGCCAGGGGCAGCCCGCCGCGCTGATGCTGGCGGGAGGCTGGCTCGCGGCCCACCCCAAGGCCGCCGTCTCCGATCTCGCCAAGCAGCTGCGCGCCGAGGACACCGAGGGCACCGCCCTCACCCGGGTGTTCCGGCTCGCCCACGCCGCCCTGCCCGCCGGCGCCGCCCGGATGCTGCGCCTGCTCGCCCTCGCCCCGGCCGGGCTGGTCGACCCGCAGACCGCCTCCGCTCTCGTCGGCTGCTCGGTCGACAGCGCCCGCAGCACCCTCGACGACTTCGTCGCCCTGGGCTTCCTGCACGGGGTGGACTCCCCGCTGCCGCAGTACGTGGTGCCCGGCTGCCTGCACTCCCAGCTGCGGATCCTCGCCGAGCACCACGAACGTCCGGCCGAGCTCCAGCTGGCCCGGGCCCGCATGCTGGAGCGGACCGTACGGCTGCTCCAGGCCTGCCGGGCGATCACCGAGACCGACAGCCCCCAGGCGCGCCAGAAGCTCCTCGACATGCCGCGCGCCCTGCGCTTCCCCACCCCGCGGGCGGCCGCCGACTGGCTGCGCCTGACCCGGCCCGCGCTGCTGGCGTCCGTCCGGCTCGCGGTCGCCGACGGGGAGCTGGACACCCTGGCCCGACGGCTGATGTCCCAGCTGGTCCGGGCGATGGCGGCGCACATCGGCACCCGGGCCGCCGCTGCCGACCTGTACGACATCCACAGCCTCGTCCTCGGCATCGCCGAGCGCCGCAACCTGCCCCGCGAGCGTGCCGCGGCCCTGCTGAACCTCGGCGACCTCGACGCCCGCACCGGCCGTACGGCCGACGCCCTGACGCGCTACCGGGCCGCGCTGGACGCCGGACGCGAGGTGAACGACCCGTATGCGACCGGCCGCGCGATGGAATCCGTAGGCGGCGCGCACCTGGAACTCGGCGACTACGACCGGGCCGCCGACTGGTTCGGCCGCGCGCTGGTCGAGCGGCTCGCCCGGGGCGAGCGCGCCGAGGCCGCCCGGCTCTACGGGCGCATCGCCGCCGCCCACACCTTCGCGGGCCGCTACGGCGAGGCCCTGCGGAACTGGCGCGCGGCGGTCGCCGGGCACCGCAAGAACGGCGATGTGGCCGCCCAGGCCCGCGCCTTGAGCGAGCTGGCCCGGGTGCAGGAGTACGCGGGCCGGCCCGAGGAGTCGCTGCGCACCTGCCGGGAGGCGGTGGAGTGGGCGCGGCGCGCCGAGGACCCGCGACTGCAGGCCGCCCTGCACCTGCGGGTCGCCGACACCCTGGAGCACCTGGGTGATCCCGCGTCGGCCGGGCTGCACCGGGGCGCCGCCGAGCGGATTCTCAGCGACTCAAACCTTCAAAATGAGCCGGACGCCTGCGAAATCCGTACCGCATCAGCTGAAGATTGATGCAATGAAAGGCTAGACAGCGAGAACACCTTCATTAGACTGGCTCTGCCGCACGTTCTCCTGCGGTCTCTCCCGGTGTGCCCGTGTGTGACCGGGTATGTCTGAGAAATACCCCCATACCCTCTGAGCCAAGGACCGTGATCGACGTGAAGGTCGGCATCCCCCGCGAGGTCAAGAACAACGAGTTCCGGGTGGCCATCACCCCCGCCGGCGTGCACGAGCTGGTGCGCCACGGCCACCAGGTCGTCATCGAGCGCGACGCCGGCATCGGCTCCTCGATCACCAACGAGGAGTACGTCGCCGCCGGCGGGCAGATCCTGGACACCGCCGACGAGGTGTGGGCCACCGCCGACCTGCTGCTGAAGGTCAAGGAGCCCATCGCCGAGGAGTACCACCGCCTTCGCAAGGACCAGACGCTCTTCACGTACCTGCACCTGGCCGCCTCCAAGGAGTGCACGGACGCCCTGCTCGAGTCCGGCACCACCGCGATCGCCTACGAGACCGTCGAGCTGCCCAGCCGCGCGCTGCCGCTGCTCGCCCCGATGTCCGAGGTCGCGGGCCGGCTCGCCCCGCAGGTCGGCGCCTACCACCTGATGCGTGCCAACGGCGGCCGCGGTGTGCTGCCCGGAGGCGTCCCCGGCGTGCTGGCCGGCCGCGCCGTCGTGATCGGCGGCGGTGTCTCCGGCTGGAACGCCGCGCAGATCGCCATCGGCATGGGCTTCCACGTGACCCTGCTCGACAAGGACATCAACAAGCTCCGCGAGGCCGACAAGATCTTCGGCACGAAGATCCAGACCGTCGTCTCGAACGCCTTCGAACTGGAGAAGGCCTGCCTGGAGGCCGACCTCGTCATCGGCGCGGTCCTGATTCCCGGCGCCAAGGCCCCGAAGCTGGTCACCAACGAGCTCGTCTCGCGCATGAAGCCCGGAAGTGTCCTTGTCGACATCGCGATCGACCAGGGCGGCTGCTTCGAGGACTCCCGTCCGACCACCCACGCCGAGCCGGCCTTCCAGGTCCACAATTCGGTCTTCTACTGCGTCGCCAACATGCCCGGCGCCGTGCCCAACACCTCCACCTACGCGCTGACCAACGCGACGCTGCCGTACATCGTCGAACTGGCCAACCACGGCTGGGCGGACGCGCTGCGCCGCGACCCGGCGCTGGCCAAGGGCCTCAACACCCACGACGGCAAGGTCGTTTACCGCGAGGTCGCCGAGGCGCACGACGTGGAGCACGTGGAGCTGTCCTCGCTGCTCGGCTGAGCCGCCCGCCACCTCTCGGCAGCCGGTAAGTCGGCTAAGTAACCAACCGGCAAAGGCGATACGTCAACACGGGTCGTCAACGCCGCGCACCCGGCCGGACCTTGCCCGACAAGGTCCGGCCGGATGTGTGTATGGTCACTTCGCGATTCTCGGGCAACTCGCCTCGAACGTAACCCTTCAACCGATTCGCACACCGGTGAAACCTGCCGTGCGACGGCCGTACGCCCTTGACAGCGGGATGTTTCATTGCCGACACATCGGGCCGGGTCCGGCGGATTGTGTTGCTGCGGACGCCCGACACGCCATAGAGTCGCCAGCTGTCGGCATGGTGCCACGCTGACCTGTCTAGAAGTTTCCTGGTCACCAAGGAGGTAAGACGACTTGTGAATGAGTCGACATTTACTCCCGGGGGTGGCCAACCAGGAATGCCTGCACGGGACCAGGAGCCCGCGGGGTTCGCGGCTGTCGGCTCCGTCGCTGTGCGCACCTTCGCAGCCCACCAGAGTCAGCAGGCGACTCACACTGCACACCAGAAGATGGATGGCCATCACGTGAACGCCATGGCCGGCGACGGAAGTGGCGCGCCCCACAACCACTTCGCCGACTACGACGAACTGCCCGAGGGGCACTTCTACGACCCCGACGCGGAGTACGAGCCCGACCCCGAGTACGCGGCCACTCTCGCGCCCGACGCGGCCAGACAGCGCCGGGAGCGTGTGGGCCCGACCGGGCGGCCGCTGCCGTACTTCCCGATCCCGGGACCGCTGCCCGAACACGGCCCCGCGAAGATCATCGCGATGTGCAACCAGAAGGGCGGCGTCGGCAAGACCACGTCGACCATCAATCTGGGTGCCGCGCTCGCGGAGTACGGACGCCGGGTCCTGCTCGTGGACTTCGACCCGCAGGGCGCGCTGTCGGTCGGACTCGGCGTCAACCCGATGGAACTCGACCTCACCGTCTACAACCTGCTCATGGAGCGGGGGATGGCGGCCGACGAGGTGCTGCTGAAGACGGCGGTCCCGAACATGGACCTGCTGCCCAGCAACATCGACCTGTCGGCGGCCGAGGTCCAGCTGGTCTCCGAGGTCGCCCGCGAGTCGACGCTGCAACGCGCCCTGAAGCCGCTGCTGCCCGACTACGACTTCATCGTCATCGACTGCCAGCCCTCGCTCGGCCTGCTCACGGTGAACGCCCTGACGGCCGCGCACAAGGTGATAGTGCCTCTGGAGTGCGAGTTCTTCGCGCTGCGCGGCGTGGCCCTGCTGACGGAGACCATCGAGAAGGTCCAGGAGCGGCTCAACCCCGAGCTGGAGCTCGACGGCATCCTCGCCACGATGTACGACTCGCGCACGGTGCACAGCCGTGAGGTGCTCGCGCGTGTGGTCGAGGCGTTCGACGACCACGTCTACCACACGGTCATCGGGCGCACGGTCCGCTTCCCGGAGACCACGGTCGCCGGTGAGCCGATCACCACGTACGCCTCCAACTCCGTCGGTGCCGCCGCCTATCGCCAGCTCGCCAGGGAGGTGCTCGCCCGGTGTCACGCCGAGTGAGTCTGCCGGGGGCCGACGAACTCTTCCGTACGACAGGGGGGATGGCGCTTCAGTCGTCCCAGCCCCGGCGTCAGGCCAACGGCGATGCCCGGGTGCCCGCTCCGGCGGGGGAGGGCGACGCGGCGGCGGCAGCGGCCGCGGAGGACGCGCCGCAGTCGGTGCCCGCGCAGGGCGGTGACGGCGAGGGCGCCGAGCATGTCGCGGCGGACGCGGAGCCGGCCGAGGCCGGGGAGGCGCACAGCCGTTCCGCGACCGCCGAGCGCTCCGGCTCCGCCCGTCGGCAGACGGCGCAGGAAGGTTCTGCCACCGGTGCCGCGGGTGCGGCGGGTTCCGCGCCCCGCAAGCGCGGGCGGAACGCCTCGCGCCGTCCCAGCGGCCGTGAGCGGCACGACGAGAAGATCACGGTCTATGTGTCGGCCGAGGAGCTCATGGACCTGGAGCACGCCCGTCTCGTGCTCCGCGGCGAGCACGGCCTGGCCGTCGACCGCGGGCGCATCGTCCGCGAGGCGGTCGCGGTGGTCCTCGCCGACCTGGAGACCCGCGGAGACGCCAGCATCCTCGTACGACGGCTGCGCGGGCGGTAGCGGTAGCCTGCGGGGGCCATGACCTCGAACGCTTCCCCACCCCCTCCCGGCGGCCCGGCCGGCCGCCGGCGTGCGCTGGGGAGGGGGCCGGGGGCTCGGCGGACGGCCCCGCCGACTGAGCCGGGAGAAGTCGAGCCGCTCAGCCCACCGGAGGAGACCGCCCCCGCGGCGGCGCCGGTCGAGCGGGCCGAGTCGCCCGGGCCCTCGGCGGATGGCCCCGGGCCCTCGGCGGATGGCGACGGGACGGCTCCGCCGGTCGAGCCGCGTGCGGAGACGGTCCCGTACGGATCGCGGCCCGAGACCGCCGCAACCATGGATGCAGGGCCGGCCGCCGCGATGGCCGAGCCGAGCGTCTGGCCCCACAGCGCCGGGTCTGCGGCTTCGCCGGCCGGTTCCGTACAGGCCACGGCGCCCGGGCCGGTGGACACGGCAGGGCCGGTTGCGCGG
>NZ_WWIC01000123.1:0-8823 GCF_009872555.1 Streptomyces sp. SID5643 | reverse complement strand
TCCCCGACGAACGCGTCTCCGCCACGGTCGACATCCCCATGTGGTTGGACCGGAAGACCGCCGCGGTCCTGGCCCACCGCACGGACGTGGCACGGAAAACCCACGACCAGCCCGGCGCCCCCAGGCACAAACCCAACGGGACGTCACCACGACACCTCGCGCACATCGGCCCGGTTCTGCGGCTGAACCGTGGCCGTGATCTCCGACCGATGGCGGCTCGCGGTGAACGTCACCGTCAGCGTGGCCGCCCCGGTCCGGCTCGTACGCACCGTGAACCCCCGGTTCGGCACCGCCGAGATCAAGCACACCGCGTCGTCACCGAACCGCACGGTGACCTTGCCCCCCTCGGACGGCACCGTGTACACGCCGGCACCGCCCTCCTGACACCCCGAGCCGTCCACCCCGCCCGGCGCCCCCGGGGCACGGCTACCGCCGGTGGATGTGGGCGCGGGCCTCGGTGTCGGGCTGGGATCGGCCGCCGGCTCGCTGCTCGGGACAGATGTCGGGATGGGCCTGCGGCTGCTCACCGACGGACTCGGGGAAGGCCCGGCACTGGCGGGGCCGGGCCGCGCGGACGTCACCGGCGCACCCGGCGCACCCGGCGCGCTCGGCGCGGACTGCGCGACCGGCGCGGTCGGCCGGGTCGACCCCAGCACGAAATGAATCGTGAGGATGACAGCGGTGACACTGGCCGCCGTACAGGCCAGCCATAGGAACACGTAGCGCAGGAGGCGGGACACGCCACCATAGTGACGGACCGGCTAACGTGCCTCCTCATGGCCTGTGTACTCGTCGTCGAGGACGACCCCGTTATCCGGACCGCGCTGATCGAGGTCCTCACCGGGCACGGCTACGCGGTCAGGACCACCCATCAGGGATTCGAGGCGCTGCGCGAGATCACTCAGAGCCCGCCCGACATCGTGGTGCTGGACCTGGGACTGCCCGATCTCGACGGCCTCGACGTGCTGCGCATGATCCGCGGCATCTCCCGCGTGCCGGTCCTGGTCGCCACCGCCCGTGACGACGAGAGCGAGATCATCCGACTCCTCAACGCCGGAGCCGACGACTACCTGGTCAAACCGTTCTCCGGCGGGCAGCTCGCCGCTCGCCTGGCCGCCGTCCTGCGCCGCTCCGCGCCCGCCGACGCAACCGAAACCCGCCGACCCGTCCTGCAGGTGGCAGACCTGCGCATCGACCCGACCGCGCGCACCGCACACCTGGCGGGCCGGGAACTGCCCCTGACCCGCCGCGAGTTCGATCTGCTCTCCTACCTCGCCGCCCACGCCGACCAGGTCCTCACCCGCCGGCGCATCCTCACCGAGGTGTGGCAGCAACCCTACGTCGAGGACCAGACGGTCGACGTCCACCTCTCCGCGCTGCGCCGCAAGATGGGCGAGAAGGCACGAAAACCCCGCTACCTGCGCACGGTCCGCGGCCTGGGCATCAAGCTGGTCAGCTCACCATGAGACGCGCCCTCGCCGGGATCGCCCTGGCCGTCACCTCGATGGTGGCCCTGTCCTTCCTCATTCCCCTGGCCCTCCTCGTGCGCGAGCAGGCACGCGACCGGGCTACCACGGCCGCCGAGCAGCGAGCGGCCGCCCTGTCTCCCGTGCTCGCCCTCACCACCCGCCGCACCGACGTCCAGCAGGCCGTCTCCGAACTCGGCTCCTCCGACCAAGTCGTCGTACGTCTGCCCGACGGCAGCCTCCTCGGCACCCCCCACGCGCCCCGCGACGCACTCGACCGGGCCGTGCAGCGGCGTGAGACGCTGACCGTGGACACCGCCGACGGCTGGGTCTACCTCCAGCCCGTGGTCCTGCAGGGCGACCGGGTCGCGGTCGTGGAAGCCTTCGTACCCGCCGCAGACCTCACTCGGGGCGTGGCCGCGTCCTGGGGTGTCATGGCACTGCTCGCACTGGGCCTGGTCGGCGGTTCGGTACTCGTCGCCGACCGGCTCGGCGCCCGCGTCGTGCGCTCCTCACGCAGCCTCAAAAACGCCTCTCTGGCCCTGGGCTCCGGCGACCTGGACGCACGTGTCCAACCCGACGGCCCACCCGAACTGCAAGAGGCCGGCGCGGCATTCAACACCATGGCCGACCGCGTCCTCGACCTGCTCGCCGTCGAACGCGAACTGGTCGCCGACCTCTCCCACCGGCTGCGCACCCCGCTGACCGCTCTCTACCTGGAGGCCGACCGCATGGGCTCGACACCCAGCGCCCGGCGCGTCGCGCAGGCAGCCGGCCAACTGGAGAGCGAACTCGACTCGATCATTGCCGCAGCCCGTACCCCGCTGGCCTCGGCCCGCCCGGCCCGCGCGGCGGCCGGCGCGGCCAAGGCATGCGACCTCGCCGAGGTGGTCGCCATGCGCCTGGACTTCTGGTCGGTCCTCGCCACCAAACAAGGACGACCCTACGAGCGCTCCCTCACACCGCGACTGGTGCCCGTCGCCTTCCCCGAGGACGACCTCGCCGCCGTCGTCGATGCCCTGATCGGCAACGTCTTCCGGCACACCCCGGAGGGCACCGCCTTCGCCGTGCGCGTCGAGCGCGCCGACTCCCACGTGTTCCTCACGGTCGACGACGCAGGACCTGGCGTGGCCGACCCCGACGCAGCGCTCACCCGAGGAGTGAGCGTCACAGGCTCGACGGGACTGGGCCTGGACATCGTGGCCCGGGCCTCCCGCGCGGCGGACGGTGAACTCACCATCACCCGGGCGCCCTTGGGCGGCGCCCGGATCCGGGTGTCCTTCCTGCTGGCCGACGTCAGCGGCGACGCGACCGGCGGCGGGGGACGGCAACCGGTGCCCACACCCCGCCCCCGCGGGCCCAGGCAGTGGTGAGCGGGGTCAGCGACCGGCGCCGAAGTTCTGCGTCCACCAGGGGCCGCCATCACCGAAGTGAACCCCCACCCCCAGCTCCTTGAACGAGCAGTTGAGTATGTTCGCCCGGTGTCCGGGACTGTTCATCCAGGACTTCATCACCGAGGACGCGTCCGCCTGACCCCGGGCTATGTTCTCGCCCAGGGTCGACCACCGGTACCCCGCGGCCTCGACCCGGGTCGTCATCGTCGAACCGTCGGGACCGGTGTGGGACATCACGCCGCTGCTCGCCATGACGTCGCTGTAGTCGTCGGCGGCCCGGGTGAGCCGGTCGTTCGCCGTGACCGGCGAGCACCCCGCCGCGGCCCGCTCCTTGTTGACCAGCGCGAGCACCTGGGCCTCAGGCTCGTCACCCGAACCCGAACCCGAACCCGACCCCGACCCACCACCCGACCCCGACCCTGAACCCAACCCCGAACCCGACCCCGATCCGGCACCGCCCGACCGCACACCGCCGCCCAAACCGCTCGCCGGCCCCCCACCGCTGCCCTTGCCCTTCGCCCTCGCCTCCAAAGGCGCCTTCGACGCAGGAACGGCCGTCTTGCGAGCACGGGGCCCAACACTCGCCGACTGCTTCCGCTTCTCCTGCGGCTTGCCGCTCGGCGAACTGCTCGCCGCGCCCTCCGGACTGACTGAAGCGGAGGGGGGCGGCGCCACACCGTCGCCGGCCTCCCCGGCGCCCGGCGTTCTGTCCGCGCTGCCCGCGACCACCCGGCCCGGCGCGCCGCCGTCCTCGCCGCTGACAACCGCCACGGTGATCCCGACGCCCGCGATCGCAGCGACGGCCCCCATGGCCAGCGCGGGAGTGCGCGTCCTGGTCCCACTGCGGGGGCGGGCGTGGAAGCGGGACGAGCGAACGGCTCGGCGAGAACCCATGCAGGACACCTCGGTTGGTCGGTCGGCTGACTCAGCCCCATGGCCGGTGGCCGCGATCGCGGCCACCGGACCTGTGGGGGGTGTTCGAGAGCCTAGAACCCGAACTGCGCGCAAACCTCCGCTCGAAGGTCATCTTCAAGAAGCCTTAAAAGAGCCGTCAAAGTCCGCTGAGAAACGGCCAGAAGCGTTACCAGTGAGCCGGTGCAAAGAACGACCATCGCGGTGACGACGACCATCACGACCACCGCACACCGATCGCCGACAACTGCTCCACCCTCTCCGCCGACAGCGATCCGTTCCACGTGCTTCCTCAACACCCGAAGGTTCCCTTCACACTCGTAAAACTGCTGGCAGCCATGTAGTTGAGAGCCCACCTGTCGGCCTGCGTACGACGCGACCTGGGTACGACGCGACCTGGGCCCCTCACCCCCACACAACCTGCTGTCGCCGGAGGCTGGGGCAGAGGTGAGCGAACCACCTACGCCTCTCCGCCATGCAGCAGCCTGGATCAATAGCGATGACCGACGATGACCCGGTTGCGGCGTTCCCACACCAGCTTGCCCATGACGTTCGGACGGTATTGGCGGTCATACCGGAGGGCCCGGATCACACCCGTGTCGCCTGAACGACCACACCCGCGGCGGCCGTCGGCAGCGGTCGGTCACGGCATTGCCGCGAATGCCTCCCGATGGTCGCGTGCCCACTGCTCAAACGTGCCCGCCGGCAGGCCGAGCACCACCGGCACGCGGTCGGTGACGTAAGCCGCACCGCCGGAACGCGCCCAGCGGAGGCCAGTGACCACCCCGTTCGGCAACGGGCCAAGCGCATCCGTGTCAGTGATCCTGACTGGCCGTTCCAGCACGCCCTCCAGGATCGCCGCTTGGTCCGCGAACGTCAGCAGCTCCGGCCCGGTCAGGTCGTACCGCTGCCCATCGTGCGCGTCGCTGGTCATGGCGGCGACGGCGACCGCGGCCACATCCCTCGGATCGACGACGGCCTGCCGGGAGTCGCCGGCCATGTTCGGGATCGGCTCCCCGGCCCGGATCAGGGCCCGGTACCACAAGAAGTTCGAGGCGAAGCTCGGCGGGCGAAGCATCGTCCAGACCCGCCCGCTGGCCTCGATCACTTCTCCCCGGCGAGGTGCCACGCGCCGACGGTGGCCCCGTCGAACCGCTCACCGCTGCCGATGCCGGACAGCTTGACGATCTTACGGACGCCAGCCGCCCGCGCCGCCGTGATCAAGGCAATGCCATGGTCCGCGGTAGGTACAGGGGGGCACGGTCACCAGGAAGACCGTGTCGACGTCAGCCACCGCGCGCGCCAGCGACGCCGGATCGTCGAAGTCGGCCCGCACCCCGCCGGGCCGCTCGTGGCGGGACATAGCCCGAAACGGTGGGCCCCGCTCAGCGAGCAAACGGACCATATGACTACCGATGGTGCCCGTAGAACCAGTAACAAGGATCATGTCCAAGGGCTGTCCCGTAAGTGATCACTTGACGTCGACTGTCACGGGATGCCGCCCTTCGCGTCAACCAAGGTTGACGCAATGCATCCTGTCAACCTATGTTGACGGGATGGGGAATCAAGTGCTGCTTGCCTGCGGGATGGCCGCTGGGCCTCTTTTCACCGTCGCGTACCTGTTGGAAGGCGCCGGCCGGGTGGGCTACATACCGTTCCGCCATCCCGTCAGCTCGCTCGCCCTCGGCCGTGCCGGGTGGGCGCAGACCGTCAACTTCTACTTCGCGGGCTTGCTGTCGCTGATATTCGCCGCGGGCTTGTGGCGTATTGGGCCTTCCCCGTGGGGCGCCCTACTGATCGGCGCGTGGGCGGTTGGCCTGCTGGGCGCAGGCGCCTTCCGGACGGACCCGGTCAGCGGTTACCCTCCCGGCACCCCTGATCAGCTCCAGCGTCACACCCGCGCAGGAGCTCTGCATGACCTGTTCTCTCTCATCGGATTCCTCGCCCTCACTGTGGCCTGCTTCGTATTCGCCCTGTCCAACTCCACCGGGTGGACCATCTACTCGATCGCCAGCGGTGCGCTCTTCGCAACGACGATGGCGCTGGCCAGTGCCGCGTTCGATCAGCATCAACGCTGGGTCGACCTCGGCGGACTGCTCCAGCGCATCTCACTGACTATCGGCTGGACCTGGCAGTCGCTGCTCGCCGTGCGCATCCTGGACACCTGACGGTTGGCCCGTAGCGCCTGCCCACGGTGACATGATCTTGCGGTGGGTGGTGTGATCTCGGCGTCGGATCCGTCCTGGGTAGCCCCCTCCACCGGACTGAGCCCGCGCTGCTTCGGCAAATTGGTGACCGCGCTGCGGCGCGAGGGCGCGGACGCGGTCCGAAAGGGCCGGCCATGGAGACTTCCGTTGGAGGACCGCGTACTGCTCGTGGCGGCTTACTGATGCACGAACTTGACGATGCGACAGCTCGCCCCGCTTTTCGGCGTCTCCAAGTCCACAGCCGACCGCGTCATCGGCCACCTTTGCCCCATGCTCGCGCTCCAGCCGCGCAAGCGATTCCGCAAGGACACCGTGCTCATCGTGGACGGCACTCTGGTACCCACCCGCGACGCCTATCTCTCGCCCCGCCCGGCCACTCGTGTGTGCGGGTTCGCATACAGCCAGGTCGTGCTCAAACCCTCCAATGGGTGTTGACGGAGCCCACACGAGTCCGATGAGGGGGAAGCGGCGCATGGGTCCTCTCTTGAAGAGGGTCTCGGGGATCCGCTGGAACGAACTCCGTGACGCACAACAGGCGTCGGCTGGAACCATCCCCCTCTGTTGTCCCGGATCGCGTATGCCGATGAGGACACCGCATGTCTTGCCATAGACGAACTAGGTCACGCTGTTTGCGCGTTGGGCTTCGTAATCGGCGAGGCGACGGCCCCGACGCTTCCGTTCCTCCTCGAACTGGCCGGAGCCCCGCATGTGCCATGCAAGGACGAGTCGGGTGTGGTGTGTGGTGTGTGGGGTGTGGGGGGTGGTTGGGGTTGGTTTGTGTGGTTAGACGACTGCTTTGTGGGGGACGGTGCGGTTGCGTTGGTCGAGGTCTTCGGCGAATTCGAGCCAGGTGGCGGCGTATTGGCGTGCGAGGGTGCCGACGAGTTCTCCGCAGTGGGGTGGTACGGCTGCGGTGAGGTGGTTCCATTCGGCTGTTGCGTTTTGTTGCAGGAGGCGTAGCAGGTGCCGGCCTTCTTCTTTGAGGCGCAGGGATGGGTCGCGTAGGAGTTTGTCGAGGACCGTGGCTGGGTCGGGTGGGGCTGGTTTTGGTTTGCGGTTGTGTCCGAAGGGGGTTGTTCTGGGGGGTGTGGTGGTGTGTGTGGCGTCGGTGTGGGTGTCGTGGGTGGTGTTGGTGTCGTGGGTGGGCGGCGGGGGTTGTGGTGTGTCGGGGGTTTTGGTGGTTTCCGGTCGTACCGGTGCGGGCAGTTCGCCGGATTGGATGCGTTTGCGGACGTCGCTGGCTGTGGCTGGTGATATCCCGGCGATGCGTGCCACTTGGCGTAGTGATGCCTGTGGGTTTTCGGCCATCAGTTCGGCGGCGCGCCAGCGGCCTTCGACGCTGCTCAGGGGGCGGACCCGCCCGTCACGGCCGATGCGTGCGTTCAACTGCGGCACGGCGTCACTTGAACGGCGGCGGATGGCGGCTACGGCTTTGGCTCCCAGGCCTGATGCGCGTGCGATGGCGCGGTCGGACATCTGTGGATGTGAGGCGATGATGCGGGTGGCTGCGGCGCGCCGGTCGGCGTGGGTCAGTGGCAGGCCGTGGGCGATGTTCGCTTCGACGGCTCGTAAGAAGGCGTCTTCGGTGGTGCCTTCGAAGAATTCGACATCGATGGTCGCCTGGCCGCGGACCAGGGCGGCCAGGAGTCGGTGCATCCCGTCGATCACGCGCATGTCGCAGCGGCTGACGAGGATGGCGGGCAGGGGTCCGTCGACCTCGGCCAGCCGTGCGACGTGTTCCTGGTCCGGCCCTTGCGAGCGGGGGGACTCGCCGGGCAGAAGAGACGCGATGGGGACCGGGGTGACTCTTGGTTCGCGGTGCTCGGCGGTGGTGGGGGCGTCGGCTGGGCGTCTGGTCGCTGGATCGGGTGCGGACGCGAGTCCGCCGATACCTGGTCTATGCAATGTCATTCACCCCGTGTAGACGTTTCTTCGGCCGGTTTGGGTCAGGTCCGACTGGCGGGAGGTTCCCGCACCGTCGTCTGGTCCTCTCGCGTCTGTCGCATGGCCGGGCTCCGACGCGCGTTGTGGGGAGGGTGTGAGCGGGTACGAGGCGCAGCGGTGCTCCCGGGCGCTTTTTCACAGCCGCGTTCACCGTTGTCGCACATCCGGGCTGCATGCCCAGGACGGCCTCGTCGCCCCCGAAACACCGTCGCTCCACCCGCCCCAAGAAGTCGCGTCGCACAGTGCTGTTGTTGATCTTGCCTCGCTGCCGGTGATCGGCTTCGCGGCTCCCGGCGGCCTCGTCCGAAACACGCGCAACAAGGCTCGGATTCATGTTCGTATTTCGTCGCGATGCTGTCGAGACGTTCAAAGCCGCACGATGAGGGCGGGTGCGGCGTGATACCGACTATGGCTTGATCCGCGCCAAAGTGGCCGGTTCCATATCGTCTATCAAATGTGGGCCCGTGGGCCGCGGGGGGTGGGGGGGGAAAGGCCGGGCGCCCTGGGGGCTCCCGGCCTTATCCGTGCTGCTGCCCGTGAGGGGGGAACGTTTCGCCGGAAAAGCGGCGAGGTCCGCGCCGAACGCTATGCCCGTGAGGTCGCCTCGTTCAGCCGCCTGGCCGCACGGCGTTTATCGGTGCGGAATCTCCCCCCGCGCCTGCTGCGAGGCTCGGGGGTGGGACGTGTCGGGCAGCGTCCATACTGACACTTTGCCGTGTCGTTGCCCAGTCTTTTTCGGCGGTGCGCGGAGGGCGCGTGATGGTTCCTCCTCGGCCCGGCCGTGGTCCTTTCCCGGTCTGTACCCACGGGCGGCGGACCTCCACCGTCTGCTGCGCCGTCAGGGCCCGGGGCGCGGTGCGCGCCAGCTCGGTCACTTTCCTGAGGTGGCGTGCCGGGGCT
>NZ_WWIC01000122.1:0-14430 GCF_009872555.1 Streptomyces sp. SID5643 | reverse complement strand
ACCGGGTGCTCGCGGCCTGCGCCACCGCCCGCACCACTGTCGTGGTCGCCGCGCCCCGCGCGACCGCACGGCCCGTGACCTGGGCCCGCGAGGACCCGCCCGGCGGCGGACCGCTCGCGGCGCTGGACGCCGGGCTCCGCCACACCGCCGCCGAACACGTCGTGGTGCTCTCCGCCGATCTGCCGTTCCTCCACGGGCCGACCGTGGACCGCCTGCTGAGCACGCTGCGGACGAGCGGCTGCGACGGCGTGCTGCTGACCGATCCGAGCGGCCGTGACCAGCCCCTCGTGGCCGCCTACCGGGCGTCGCGGCTGCGTGCGGAACTCGCCCTTCTCGCCGGCCGGCACGGCGCCCTCGCCGGTCTGCCCCTGCGGCGCCTGACCGCCGAGCTGGATCTCACCCGCATCTCCGACCCCGTCGCGTCCTTCGACTGCGACACCTGGGACGACATCGCCACCGCCAGGGCACGTATCAGGGAGCATGGGCACGTGTTGGATGAATGGATTTCCGCCGTCAAGGACGAACTGGGGATCGACCTCGCTGTCGACACCCGCGGCCTGCTCGACCTCGCCCGCGTCGCCGCCCACGGTGTGGACCGGCCCGCGGCGCCGCTG
Organism: Streptomyces sp. SID5643; assembly: GCF_009872555.1. Taxonomy (NCBI): domain Bacteria; kingdom Bacillati; phylum Actinomycetota; class Actinomycetes; order Kitasatosporales; family Streptomycetaceae; genus Streptomyces; species Streptomyces sp. SID5643. The sequence goes on along the minus strand of NZ_WWIC01000122.1, from coordinate 13,816 downwards.
ACCACCTTCCTCGTCGGCTATGCGGCCGCGCAGGCCGGCGGCGGCTCCGAGGCCGTCGCCGAGGCCGCCCGCAAGGCCGAGGCCCTCGCCGCCCGCTGGGCGCGGGAGAGCGCCGCCGAGGACCGGCCCTCCGGCGGGGAGCAGCAGCCCGCGGGGGGCGATGTCGCCCCCGACGCCACCCCCGACACCCGCCCGGACGCCGGATGACCCCGCACGGCGCCCGTGCCGGTGAGGACGCCGAGGACCTCGACGTCGAGGAGGTGCTCGCCCTCGTGAGGAACAGCAACGGCAGCCACCTGCCCGACCCGGCGGCACAGGGCGGGACGGACAGCCGCGCCGCGCACCGGCCGGACCCTTCCGCCCCGCCCGGCACGCGCCACCGCGCCACCGGCTGGCCCGAGGCCCGGGCCGTCGCTGAACGCGCCGGCCGCCACGCCACCCGGGCCGCCCGCCGGGCCCCCGTCTCGGTACCCCTCGACACCGCCCTCGGTCTGACCCTCGCCGCCCCGCTCGACGCCCTCACCGACCTCCCCTCCTTCGACACCTCGGCGATGGACGGCTGGGCGGTCTGCGGCCCCGCTCCGTGGCACGTGCGGGACGAGGGCGTCCTCGCCGGGCACGCCGCCCCCGTGGCCCTCACCGACGGCGAGGCCGTGCGGATCGCCACCGGCGCGCGCATCCCCCCGGACACCACCGCCGTCCTGCGCAGCGAGCACGGCCGCAGCGACGACAAGGGCCGCCTGTCCGCCACCAGGGACGTCATCCCCGGTCAGGACATCCGCCCGCGCGGCCAGGAGTGCCGCACCGGCGACCAGCTCCTCGCCGTCGGCACCCTCGTCACCCCGGCCGTCCTCGGGCTGGCGGCGGCGGCCGGCTACGACACCGTCACCGCCGTCCCCCGGGCCCGCGTCGAAGTCCTCGTCCTGGGCGACGAGTTGCTCACCCGGGGCTTGCCGCACGACGGCCTGATCCGGGACGCGCTCGGCCCCATGCTGCCGCCGTGGCTGCGGGCGCTGGGCGCCGAGGTCACTGCCGTCCGGCGCATCCGCGACGACGCCGGCGCCCTGCACGAGGCCGTCACCACCTGCGACGCCGACGTCATCCTCACGACCGGCGGCACCGCGGCCGGCCCCGTCGACCACGTCCACCCCACCCTGCGCAGGATCGGCGCCGAACTCCTCGTCGACGGCGTCGCGGTGCGTCCGGGCCACCCCATGCTGCTGGCCCGCACCCAGGAGACCCAGCACCTCGTCGGCCTGCCGGGCAATCCGCTGGCTGCCGTCTCCGGCCTGCTGACGCTCGCCGAACCGCTGCTGCGGATCCTCGCGGCCCGCCCGGCGCCGGAGCCGTACACGCTGTCGCTCCGGGACGCCGTACAGGGGCACCCGCACGACACCCGGCTCGTCCCCGTCGTCCTGCGCGGCGACGAGGCCGTGCCGCTGCACTACAACGGCCCCGCCATGCTGCGCGGCATCGCGGCGGCCGACGCGCTGGCCGTGGTCCCGCCGGGCGGCGCACGTGCGGGGCAGGAGGCGGAACTGCTCGACCTGCCCTGGGCGTCCGGAGGAATCGGGGTGTGTTTCACGTGAAACTTCCGGGCCAGGACGCGATCGCCCGCCAGGCCGACGAGCATCTGGTGACCCATCGGGTGAAACTCCCGAGGAAGGTGGTGGAGCACCCGTTCCGCCAGGTCGCCAAGCGGCTCTCCATCGCCCTGCTGGTGCTCGTCGTGACCGCGCTGATCGTCTACGTCGACCGGGACGGCTACAACGACAACGCGGGCGGTGGCGTCGACCTTCTCGACGCCTTCTACTACGCGACCGTCACCCTCTCCACCACCGGTTACGGTGACATCGCGCCGGCCAGCGACGCCGCTCGGCTCACCAACATCCTCCTCATCACCCCCCTGCGCGTGCTGTTCCTGATCATCCTGGTCGGCACCACCCTCGAAGCCCTCACCGAACGCACCCGGGAGGAGTGGCGACTGACCCGCTGGAGGTCCACGTTGCGTGATCACACCGTTGTCATCGGCTTTGGTACGAAGGGCAGGTCGGCGATCCGGACCGTCTGCGCCACGGGTCTGAAGAAGGAACAGGTCGTCGTGGTCGACCCCAGTTCCAAGGTGATCGACGCCGCGACCGCCGAGGGCTTCGCGGGCATCGTGGGGGACGCGACCCGCAGCGAAGTGCTCAAGCGGGCCGAGGTGCACAAAGCCCGCCAGATCATCATCGCGACGCAGCGCGACGACACAGCCGTCCTGGTGGCCCTGACGGCGCGGCAGCTCAACCGCGGGGCGAAGATCGTGGCGGCGGTGCGGGAGGAGGAGAACGCGCCGTTGCTCAAGCAGTCCGGGGCCGACGCGGTCATCACCAGCGCCAGTGCCGCCGGCCGGCTGCTCGGCCTCTCCGTGCTGAGCCCCTCCGCGGGCATGGTGCTGGAGGACCTCATTCAGCAGGGCAGCGGACTCGACCTCGTGGAACGGCCGGTCATCAAGGCCGAGGTGGGCAAGACACCGCGGGAGGTCGCCGACCTGGTGGTGAGCGTCATACGCGGACACCGCGTCCTCGGCTACGACGATCCGGCGGTCGGGAGACTGGAGCTGACCGACCGGCTCATCACGATCGTGCGGAAGACCCCGGCCACCCAGGTCGCCCCCGACATCCGGCCGATGCCCCCGATGCCCCGCAACACCTGAGCACCGGGCAGAAACACGCCGGCCGCCGCGCACCACCCGGTGCGAGACGGCCGGCGCAGCCCGGAGAGCCGCTACTTCCGGTTGTACAGCCGCATCGTGACCGGCCCGAAGACCAGCACGAACAGCCCGGCCCAGCCCAGCGACCAGGCGACCTCGTCGGCCGGCCAGTCGCCGCCCATCAGACCGCGCACCGCCGACGCCAGGTGGGTGATGGGGCTGTTGTTCACGAACGCCTGCAACCAGCCCGGCATCGTCTTCGGATCCACGAACACGTTGGACAGGAAGGTGAGCGGGAAGATCACCATCATGCTGACGCCCATCACCGACTTCTCGGTGCGCAGCATCAGCCCGAACATCGTCCAGATCCACGAGAAGGCGAACGAGAAGGCCACCAGCAGGGCGATCCCGGCGAGCACACCGGCGACCCCGCCGTCCGGCCGGTATCCCAGGATCATGCCGACGGTGAGCATCACGATCGACGCGATCGTGTACCGCAGGGCGTCACCGAGCAGATAGCCGACCATCGTCGACGGCCGCCAGATCGGCAGGCTGCGGAAGCGGTCGAACACGCCCTTCTCGATGTCGGTGTTCACGGAGACACCCGTGTACATCGTGATCATCACGACCGACATCACGAGGATGCCCGGCAGCAGGAACTGGATGTACTCCTTCGGCGAACCGGCCAGCGCCCCGCCGAACAGGTACGTGTACATCAGCACCATCATGATCGGGAACGCCGTGACGTCGAAGAGCTGCTCCGGCACGTGCTTGATCTTGAGGATCGCCCGCCAGCCGAAGGTCATCGAGGCCGACCACGCGCTGGGACGCGGCGGCCGCTCCTTGGACACCAGCAGCGCGGCGAGGGACTCGGCGCTGACCGGGGCGAGCTCTTTGCTCTCGGTGGTCGTCGCGGTGCTCATGCCGCCACCTCGTCCTTCGGGTTGTCGGAGCGGTCGGTGGAGCGGTCGGCGGAGTCGTGCGTGTCGTGCCCGGTGAGCGCCAGGAACACCTCGTCGAGGCTGGGCTGGCCCAGCGAGAAGTTGTCGACGGTGATCCCGGCGCGGGCCAGCTCGCCCAGGGCGCGGGAGGCCTGCTCGGCGGCGGAGTCGTCGCCGGCCGCCGTGGCGAGACGGGCGGTGAGGGCCACCGGATCGGGCTCCGTCTGCACCTGCGCGTCGAGGGCGCGGCGCAGCAGGTCGGCCGCGAGATCACGCTGCCCGGGATCTCGTAGGCGCAAGTGGACGGATCCGGCGCCGACGGACGACTTCAGCTCGCCCTTGGTGCCCTCGGCGATCACCCTGCCGCGGTCGATGACGGCGATCCGGGACGCCAGCTGGTCGGCCTCGTCCAGGTACTGGGTGGTCAGGAGCACCGTGGTGCCCTGGGCGACCACGGCCCGCACGATGTCCCAGACCTGGTTGCGGCTGCGCGGGTCCAAGCCGGTCGTCGGTTCGTCGAGGAAGAGCAGGTCGGGGGTGTTGAGGATGGACGCGGCGATGTCGATGCGGCGCCGCATGCCGCCCGAGTAGTGCTTGACCTGCTTGGCGGCCGCCTCCGAGAGCCCGAAGGCCTCCAGCAGCTGCCCGGCGCGTTCACGGGCGGACTTCTTGTGGTGCCCGAGGAGCCGGCCGAGCAGGACCAGGTTCTCGGTGCCGGTGAGGTCTTCGTCCACCGACGCGTACTGGCCGGTGAGGCTCACCCGGCCGCGTACCTCGTCCGCCTCGCGGACGACGTCGTGGCCGAAGACGTGCGCCTCGCCGCCGTCCGGCCGCAGGAGAGTGGCGAGCATCTTCACGGTGGTGGTCTTGCCGGCGCCGTTCGGGCCGAGGACGCCGTAGACCGTGCCCGCGGGCACGGCCAGGTCGACTCCGTCGACGGCCCTCGTCTCGCCGAACGTTTTCACCAGGCCCGCGGTCTCGATCGCCAGGCCGGACGTCTGCGTGCTCATGCTTCGGGTCCTTCCGCGTGCTTGGGCTACGCATGGAAAGACCTTTACCGTCGCGCAAACTCATCGGTCCCGCACCCGGGTTTCTCCGGGACCGGACCGAAGACGTAGCCGCGGCGGGCCCCGGGGACGGAGCGGACTCGGTCCGGGGACCGACGGGTACGGTCCCTTGCATGCATGCGATCACGATTCCCGAACCTGGTGGGCCCGAGGCGCTGGTCTGGGACGAGGTCCCCGACCCCGTGCCCGGCGAGGGCGAGGTCCTGGTCGAGGTGGCGGCCGGTGCCGTCAACCGGGCCGACATCCTGCAACGGCAGGGCTTCTACGAGCCGCCGCCCGGTGCGTCCCCCTACCCCGGCCTGGAATGCTCCGGTCGGATCGTCGGCATCGGCCCCGGCGTCTCCGGGTGGAACACCGGCGACGAGGTGTGCGCGCTGCTCTCCGGCGGCGGCTACGCCGAGAAGGTGGCCGTCCCGGCCGGGCAGCTGCTGCCCGTGCCCGAGGGGGTCGGTCTGACGGAGGCGGCGGCGCTGCCCGAGGTGGCCTGCACCGTCTGGTCGAACGTCTTCATGGTCGCCCACCTGCGGCCCGGCGAGACGCTCCTGGTGCACGGCGGGTCCAGCGGCATCGGCACGATGGCCATCCAGCTGGCCAAGGCCGTCGGTGCGCGGGTGGCCGTGACGGCCGGGACGAAGGAGAAGCTCCAGGCGTGCGCCGAGCTGGGTGCCGACATCCTGGTCAACTACCGCGAGCAGGACTTCGTCGAGGAGGTCAGGACGGCGACGGACGGCGCCGGTGCCGATGTCATCCTCGACAACATGGGCGCCAAGTACCTGGAGCGCAACGTCAGGGCCCTCGCCGTCAACGGCCGCCTCGCGATCATCGGCATGCAGGGCGGCGTCAAGGGGGAGCTGAACATCGGCGCCCTGCTGGCCAAGCGCGCCGCGATCAGTGCGACGTCCCTGCGCGCCAGGCCCAAGGAGGAGAAGACGGCCATCGTCGCGGCCGTACGCGAACACGTCTGGCCGCTGTTCGCGGACGGCCACCTGCGCCCGGTCGTCGACCGTGAACTCCCGATGCGGGACGCCGCCGCCGCGCACCGGGTCGTGGAGGAGAGCAGCCACGTCGGCAAGGTCCTGCTGATCACCCCGCAGGGCGCCTGACGCCCGCTGCCACGGAGATCCGTCAGAAGTCCGCTAGACCCTCCGCAGCCGCAGTGCGAAGAACGCCAGGCCCAGCCCCAGTCCGATGAGGACCAGGCCGCTGCCCAGGGGCAGGATCCGCAGGACCTGTCCCACGGGGCGTTCGGCGGTCGCGGCCTCGCGCACGGGCTGCTCGGCCGGCTCGGAGGGCGCCGGGGCCGTCTCCCGCGGCTCCTCGGGGACGGCCGTGGCGTCCGCGACGCCCGGACCGTCCCCGGCGTCCTCCGGCCGTCCTGGCCGCACCCGGCCCTCGCCCGCCCGGCTCCCGGCCCGCGAGGGCTCGCCGGAGGCGGAAGGAGCGGCCAGGGCGGCGGACGGGGCCGACGAAGCCGCCAGGGCGGACGGGGCGACCGGGGGCGACGGGGCCGCCAGGGCGGCCGGGGCGGCGCGGGTTCCGGGCCCTGAAGCCCCCGAGAACGAGGCAGCCCCGGAGAACGGGACAGCCCCGTAGGACGGGGCGGATCCGTAGGGTGAGACGACCGCGCCCGCCCCCAGGGCGAGCACCAGTCCCGCCGCCCGCAGTGCGCGTAGCCATGGAGTCACGTGGGTGACCCCCTCCCGCCGTGCCCGGTAGGGCATAAACGGCAAGTTCGGTCATATCGAGGCACTCAGCCTCACACTGCCGCGGACGCCCGGCACTCCGGGTTCGGCCGACGGACGGAATCGCCACCCGCCGGAGAAGGGGTCCGAGGCCCGCCCGCCCCGTTCACCCGCGAGGAGGAACCGCCCCCCGCAGGAGCAACCCGGAGCCCGGCCGGTTCGTCTCCTCAAGCACGGTGGATCAGCCTCCCGCGGGGGCACCACGGAGGTGAGGTGCAGGCGTGCGACAGAATGGCGACATGGAGATGCCGAGGAACGAAAGGTCGCCGGAGAACCCGCAGATCCTGGTCGTGGGCCAGGACGGCATGGCGCTCGGTGGCGGCAGCGCAGACGAGGACTCCCGCGAGACCCCGGTCACGGAACAGGTGGAGCAGCCCGCGAAGGTCATGCGGATCGGCAGCATGATCAAGCAGCTGCTGGAGGAAGTGCGGGCGGCTCCTCTGGACGAGGCCAGCCGCGTCCGGCTGAAGGACATCCACGCCAGCTCGGTGAAGGAGCTGGAGGACGGTCTGGCGCCCGAGCTGGTCGAGGAGCTGGAGCGGCTCTCCCTGCCCTTCACGGACGAGGCGACCCCCAGCGACTCGGAGCTGCGCATCGCGCAGGCCCAGCTGGTCGGCTGGCTGGAGGGGCTCTTCCACGGGATCCAGACGACGCTGTTCGCCCAGCAGATGGCGGCCCGCGCCCAGCTGGAGTCCATGCGCCGCGCTCTCCCGCCCGGGGTCGGCGACGGCCTCGACGAGCAGCACCCGGGTGGCCGGACGGGCGGCCCCTACCTGTAGTCGTCCGCAGGCGACACAGCACGAAGGCGACACAGCACGAAGGCGACACAGCACGAAGGGGCCCGGCGGCCGAAGCCGCCGGGCCCCTTCCGTGGCAACGGATCCGTCAGGAAGGCGGGTTGCCCGTGGAGACGCTGAGCTCGATCTCCGGCATGTCCTTCGGGTCGACGTCGGTGTCGGCGGACGGGAACTGGTTCATGACCGTGCCGTCGCCGTAGGTGTTCTCGTCGACCTTCTTCTCGTTCACTTCCCAGCCGGCCGCCTGGAGGCAGGCCTTGACCGACTTGATGTTCTTGAACTTGAAGTCCGGGATCTGGATCTTGTCGGGGTCGTTGTACGACTCCCGCGGCTCCGTGCACTCCTCGGTGTCGATCGTCTTCGTGGTGTCCGGCCCGCGGTAACCGGGCTTCTTCTCCGCCGAGGCCGACGCACTCGGGCCGCTGCCGCCGCCCTTGTTCTCCTCGCCGCCGCCGTTCAGCAGCAGCGCCGTGACGAGGCCGCCGACCGCGAGGACGGACACGATGACCGAGCCGATGATCACCGGCTTGTTCCTGCCGCCGGAGGGGGCCGCCGGGGCCTGGGGCGCCAGGTTGTACGGCGGCGGGGTCGACGGGCCGGGCTGCGGGGAGTACGCCGCCGGGGACGGCGTCTGGTAGCCGCCCTGCTGGGGATACCCGTACGCCGGGGACGGCCCCGTCGGTGCGGGCGTGCCGTAGGGGTTCGGGGGCGGGGTCGGCTGGTACGGCGTCTGCACCTGGCCCGAGGGCGCCGGGGTCGCCTGGTCGACCGGCGGGAACACGGCCGAGCCGACGCCCGCGCCGCTCGGGGCCTGCGTGCCCGGGACGATGCTCGGCGGCGCGGCCTGGAAGGACGCCGCCACGCGCAGGCACTCGTCGCGCATGGCCTCGGCGCTGGGGAAACGCTCGTTCGGATTCTTCTTCAGGGCCCGGGCGATCAGCGCGTCCACGGCCGGGGGCAGCGCACGGTTGATCGAGGACGGAACCGGCGGCTCCTCCTGCACGTGCGCGTACGCGATGGCCAGCGGTGAGTCCGCCTCGAACGGCAGCCGGCCGGTCACCAGCTGGAACAGCATGATGCCGACCGAGTACAGGTCGGAGCGGGCGTCCACCCCGCGGCCGAGGGCCTGCTCCGGCGACAGGTACTGCGGTGTGCCGACGACCATGCCGGTCTGCGTCATCGACGTCACGCCGGACTGCATGGCGCGGGCGATGCCGAAGTCCATGACCTTGACCACGGCGCGCTTGGTCATCATCACGTTGCCCGGCTTGATGTCGCGGTGGACCAGGCCCATCTCGTGGCTGATCTCCAGCGCGGCCAGCACGTCCGCCGTGATCTTCAAAGCCTTGTCGGCGGGCATCGCGCCCTGCTGCCGCACGTCCTCGTCGAGGACCGAGCCGAGCGGGCGGCCCTCGACGTACTCCATGACGATGTACGGCGTCGTCATGCCGTCGAGGGTGTCCTCGCCGGTGTCGAAGACCGAGACGATGTTGGTGTGCGTGAGCTTGGCCACGGACTGGGCCTCGCGGCGGAACCGTTCGCGGAAGGCCTGTTCCCGGCCGAGATCCGTGTGAAGTGTCTTGATCGCGACCTGCCGGTCGAGCACGCTGTCGTACGCGAGGTGCACCGAGGCCATGCCGCCCTGGCCGAGGAGATCACGCAGCTGATAGCGGCCGCTGGCGAGCGCCCGCCCCGTGTGCCGGCCCTGTGCGCCGTCCTGGCTCATGTTCCCCGTCCCCCGTAGCCCCTGCGGACGCCGCCGACTGCCGCTGATCCGTCGTTGAACCGTTGTTGATCCAAACCGCCATTCCCGGCCAAGTCTGCCCCAGGGCACCGACACGTCAAGCTCGGTGCCCGTTCCGTGACCGTACGCGAAAGAAGAGTCGCGCAAGCGTTACAGGGGGCGTACGGGCGGGACACAGAATTTGCACGAGAGTAAGGAGTGAAGGTTTCATGGCCGGTCCGTCTCGTGCCGGTCCCGGTGCCCCTTCCCGGACCGGAGGCTTGCGCGGAGGCTGTAGCGTGGCCGACGGAGACCGTAACAACACCGCGCGCACCGCGGGCAGAAACGACGGCGAGGACTGATGGCACAGCAGCAGGCCGCTCAGGGCCCGTCCGACCCCGAGGCGTCTGGCGGCGGCATGTCGGACGCGCCTGAGCTCTGGGGGAACGGCGGGTTGGTCGGGGACGGCCGGTACCGGCTGACCCGCAGACTCGGCCGGGGCGGCATGGCCGAGGTGTTCGCAGCCGAGGACGTCCGCCTCGGACGCACCGTCGCCGTCAAGCTGCTCCGCTCCGACCTCGCCGAGGACCCGGTGTCCAAGGCGCGCTTCACGCGCGAGGCCCAGTCGGTGGCCGGCCTCAACCACCACGCGATCGTGGCCGTGTACGACTCCGGCGAGGACTTCGTCGGCGGCCAGTCCGTGCCGTACATCGTCATGGAGATCGTCGAGGGCCGCACCATCCGCGACCTGCTCCTGAACGCGGAGGCCCCCGGCCCCGAGCAGGCGCTGATCATCGTCTCGGGCGTCCTGGAGGCGCTCGCCTACTCGCACCAGCACGGCATCGTGCACCGCGACATCAAGCCGGCCAACGTCATCATCACGCACAACGGCGCCGTGAAGGTGATGGACTTCGGCATCGCCCGGGCCCTGCACGGCGCGTCCACGACGATGACGCAGACCGGCATGGTCATGGGCACCCCGCAGTACCTCTCCCCCGAGCAGGCGCTCGGCAAGGCCGTCGACCACCGCTCCGACCTGTACGCGACGGGCTGCCTGCTCTACGAACTCCTCTCGCTGCGCCCGCCCTTCACCGGCGAGACCCCGCTGTCGGTGGTCTACCAGCACGTCCAGGACATCCCGACGCCGCCGTCCGAGGCCTCCGACGCCTGCCCGCCGGAGCTGGACGGTCTGGTCATGCGCTCCCTCGCCAAGGAGCCCGACGACCGCTTCCAGACGGCCGAGGAGATGCGCGGGCTGGTCCAGTACGCGCTCCAGATGCTCTACGACCAGGGCGGCCACACCGGCACCTGGAACACCGGGCCGGTCGACATGCACGAGGGCCGGCACACCCCGTCGGGCGGCTTCGCCGGCGCGACGGCCGTGATGGGCCACGCCGGGGACGCCTCCGGCACCACGCAGATCCCCTCGCCGATCCTGCCCGGCGGCTACGGCGGCGGGGACGACGGCGGCTTCGAGGGCCACGGCAACAAGGGCAGCGGCCGCGGCAAGCTCTGGATCCTCGCCGTGCTCGCGGTGATCGCCATCGCCGCGGGCGTCGCCCTGGCCCTGCAGAACACCGGCGGCGACAAGGACGACCCGAGCAAGAAGCAGTCGCCGACCAGCTCGCAGACGACCGACAAGAAGACGCCCAGCGAGACGCCGAGCGACGACGACACCGGCGAGCCGACCGACACGAGCACGGACGACGGCACCGGTACGGGCAACGGAAACGGCAACTGGACGCCGTCGTACTCGCCCTCCTACACCCCGTCGCAGAGCGCTCCCGAGTCGCCCACCGGCGAGCCGTCGGACCCGCAGACCTCCGCGGAGCCGTCCGACGAGCCCACGGACCCCGAGCCCTCGGACCCGCAGACGCCGCCGGACGACACGGGCGGTGTCGACGGCGGCACCACTGCCGGTGTCGTGGGCGGCGCGGGTGGCGGCGACGGCGGCAACTGACAGGCAGAAAAACGCATGATCCACGCGCGCGTGGGGCCCGGGAACGGGGCCCGCGCGCGCGGGCCGTTTTGGCACGCCGACAAGAGAACTCTTCCCGTGACCTGGGTCACCGGGTTAACGTGCGGTTGCTCCGGCCTCCTGCAAGGCTGTGACCTGGGACCCTTCACCGCCTTCCCGATTTACTTGGATATCCAAGCAAACTCGCAGGTCAGAAGGGGTTTCACAGAAATGTGGCGCACTGGGTAACGTGCTTTCTGCAGGGCGCTCGCCGGGGCACCTGTCACGCCTGTTCCCGGCCGAGTGGCACCCACCCCGTGTCCCGTGGGCCGAGAACAGGTGAGCCGCACTGGCCTGCCGGCAACCCCGGGGGCCGGACCGACGGAGGAGCACACGTGACCGTGGAGAGCACTGCCGCGCGCACACCGCGACGCAGCGCCGGAAGCAAGGCCGGCACCACCGGCACCAAGCGCACCCGCACGACCGCCAAGAAGGACGCCGGCACCGAGCCCCAGCTGGTGCAGCTGCTGACGCCCGAGGGCAAGCGCGTCAAGAACGCCGAGTACGACAAGTACGTCGCCGGCATCACCCCGGAAGAGCTGCGCGGCCTCTACCGCGACATGGTGCTCACCCGCCGCTTCGACGCCGAGGCCACCTCCCTGCAGCGCCAGGGCGAGCTGGGCCTGTGGGCGTCGCTGCTCGGCCAGGAGGCCGCCCAGATCGGGTCCGGCCGGGCCACCCGGGAGGACGACTACGTCTTCCCGACCTACCGCGAGCACGGCGTGGCCTGGTGCCGTGGCGTCGACCCGGCCAACCTGCTCGGGATGTTCCGCGGTGTGAACAACGGCGGCTGGGACCCCAACAGCAACAACTTCCAGCTGTACACGATCGTCATCGGCTCCCAGACGCTGCACGCCACCGGCTACGCGATGGGCGTCGCCAAGGACGGCGCCGACAGCGCGGTGATCGCGTACTTCGGCGACGGCGCCTCCAGTCAGGGCGACGTGGCCGAGTCGTTCACCTTCTCCGCGGTCTACAACGCCCCGGTCGTGTTCTTCTGCCAGAACAACCAGTGGGCGATCTCCGAGCCGACCGAGAAGCAGTCCCGCGTGCCGATCTACCAGCGCGCCCAGGGCTTCGGCTTCCCGGGCGTCCGGGTCGACGGCAACGACGTGCTCGGGGTCCTCGCGGTCACCCGCTGGGCCCTGGAGCGGGCCCGCAGCGGCGAGGGCCCGACCCTCGTCGAGGCGTTCACCTACCGCATGGGCGCCCACACCACCTCCGACGACCCGACCCGCTACCGGGGCGACGAGGAGCGCCAGGCCTGGGAGGCCAAGGACCCGATCCTGCGCCTGCGCCGCTACCTGGAGGCGTCAAACCACGCGGACGAGGGATTCTTCCAGGAACTGGAGGCCGAGTCCGAGGCGTTGGGCAAACGAGTGCGCGAGGCGGTCCGTGCCATGCCGGACCCGGACCACTTCGCGATCTTCGAGAACGCCTACGCGGACGGACACGCGCTCGTCGACGAGGAGCGCGCCCAGTTCGCCGCGTACCAGGCGTCGTTCGCCGACGAGGGGGGTAACTGAGATGGCCGACAAGATGGCACTGGCCAAGGCGATCAACGAGTCGCTGCGCCGCGCTCTGGAGTCCGACCCCAAGGTCCTGATCATGGGCGAGGACGTCGGCAAGCTCGGCGGCGTCTTCCGGGTGACGGACGGCCTGCAGAAGGACTTCGGCGAGAGCCGCGTCATCGACACCCCGCTCGCCGAGTCGGGCATCGTCGGCACGGCGATCGGCCTGGCCCTGCGCGGCTACCGCCCGGTGGTGGAGATCCAGTTCGACGGCTTCGTCTTCCCGGCGTACGACCAGATCGTCACGCAGCTCGCGAAGATGCACGCCCGCTCGCTGGGCAAGGTCAAGCTCCCGGTCGTCGTGCGCATCCCCTACGGCGGCGGCATCGGCGCGGTGGAGCACCACTCCGAGTCGCCCGAGGCGCTCTTCGCGCACGTGGCGGGCCTGAAGATCGTCAGCCCGTCGAACGCGTCGGACGCCTACTGGATGATGCAGCAGGCCATCCAGAGCGACGACCCGGTGATCTTCTTCGAGCCCAAGCGCCGCTACTGGGACAAGGGCGAGGTCAACACGGAGGCGATCCCGGGCCCGCTGCACAAGGCCCAGGTGGTCCGCGAGGGCACCGACCTCACCCTGGCCGCCTACGGCCCGATGGTGAAGCTCTGCCAGGAGGTCGCGGACGCGGCCGCCGAGGAGGGCAGGAACCTGGAGGTCCTGGACCTGCGCTCGGTCTCCCCGCTCGACTTCGACTCGATCCAGGCGTCGGTGGAGAAGACGCGCCGGCTGGTCGTCGTCCACGAGGCCCCGGTGTTCTTCGGCTCGGGCGCGGAGATCGCCGCCCGGATCACGGAGCGCTGCTTCTACCACCTGGAGGCCCCGGTGCTCCGGGTCGGCGGCTACCACGCCCCGTACCCGCCGGCCCGCCTGGAGGAGGAGTACCTGCCGAACCTGGACCGGGTACTGGACGCCGTCGACCGCTCGCTGGCGTACTGAGGAGAGGGTCGTGACGACGATGACGGAAGCGTCCGTGCGCGAGTTCAAGATGCCCGACGTGGGCGAGGGACTCACCGAGGCCGAGATCCTCAAGTGGTACGTCCAGCCCGGCGACACGGTCACCGACGGCCAGGTGGTCTGCGAGGTCGAGACGGCGAAGGCGGCCGTCGAGCTGCCCATCCCGTACGACGGCGTGGTCCGGGACCTGCACTTCCCCGAGGGCACCACGGTCGACGTGGGCACGGCGATCATCGCGGTGGACGTGGGCGGCGGCAGCGCCGCACCGGCCGCGGAACAGCCCGCCGCCGGGCAGCCCGCGCCGGCCCCGGCCG
>NZ_WWIC01000121.1:0-7108 GCF_009872555.1 Streptomyces sp. SID5643 | reverse complement strand
GTCAGAAGAACACCGACCGCCGCTGCACCAGCAACTTGGCCCCTCCCGTCTGCTGCCCTCGCACCGCTCCGCAGGCTTCGGCCAGCTGCGCCGGACTCCGTCCGGCGGCTCCGAGCCACCGGCGGGCTGCCGCGAACGCCGGCGTCAGAAGAACACCGACCGCCGCTGCACCAGCAACTTGTACAGCGTGTGCTGGATCTGCTCCCTGACCTGGTCGGTCAGGTTGAACATCAGCATCGGGTCCTCGGCCGCCTCCGGCGGATAGCCGTCCGTCGGGATCGGCTCGCCGAACTGGATCGTCCACTTGGTCGGCAGCGGAATCGCCCCGAGCGGCCCGAGCCACGGGAACGTCGGCGTGATCGGGAAGTACGGGAACCCGAGCAGGCGGGCGACCGTCTTGGCGTTGCCGATCATCGGGTAGATCTCCTCGGCCCCGACGATCGAGCAGGGGATGATCGGCGTCCCCGCGCGCAGAGCCGTCGAGACGAACCCGCCGCGGCCGAAGCGCTGGAGCTTGTAGCGGTCCGCGAAGGGCTTGCCGAGGCCCTTGAAGCCTTCCGGCATCACCCCGACCAGCTCACCCTGCTCCAGCAACCGGGACGCGTCCTCGGCGCACGCCAGGGTGTGACCGAGCTTGCGGGCCAGTTCGTTGACCACCGGCAGCATGAACACCAGGTCAGCGGCGAGCAGGCGCAGATGCCGACCCGCCGGATGGTTGTCGTGCACGGCGACCTGCATCATCAGGCCGTCCATCGGCAGCGTGCCCGAGTGGTTGGCGACGATCAGGGCCCCGCCTTCGGACGGGATGTTCTCGACGCCCTTCACCTCGACCCGGAAGTACGTCTCGTACAGCGGCCGCAGCAGGGACATCAGGACCTGGTCGGTGAGTTCCTCGTCGTAGCCGAAGTCGTCGACCTCGTAGTCCCCTGTGAGGCGGCGGCGCAGGAAGGCCAGGCCACCCGCGATCCGCCGTTCGAGACCGCCCTCGCCGTCCCCCGAGGGCTCCGGCGGCTGTTCCTCAGAAGTCACAGGAACATCATCCTGCGGAACAGCCCTGGTGGGCAGGGGCTGCACCTCACGTACCGGCGCGGACTCCGCGCCCGGGCGACGGTTCCCGGCGCTCCGGCGCCGCTGGGGACGCTGCACGGCGCTCCCCCGGGACCGGTCGTCGTCGAACGGAATGACCTTGGCGTCCGCCATCGTTGATGCGCTCCTCAGTTGGCGCTCTGCGTCGGGGGGTGTCCGCCGCCCGCGAGGGGCAGGTCGGCGATCCGGTCGACGGCCCCCGCAAGGGCCTCCGGCGGAAGGAGTCCGGGACCCTGGCTGCGGGCGAAGTCCGCGAACGTCTCCGCGGTCGTGTACCTGGGCTGGAATCCCAGCGTCTCGCGCATCTGGCCCGTGGCCACCACCCGGCCGTGCGTGAGCAACCGGATCTGCTCGGGCGAGAAGTCCGTCATCCCCAGGGTACGCACCAGCGAGCCCGCCCAGGTGACCGCCGGGAGCAGCAGGGGCACGGTGGGGCGCCCGAGGCGCCGGGAACACTGGGAGAGCAGCAGCACACCGTCGCCGGCGATGTTGAAGGTGCCGCTGTTGAGCGTGCCGCGCCGGGGCTCGTGCGAGCCGATCCGCAGCACCTCGATCACATCGTCCTCGTGCACGAACTGCAGCCGCGGGTCGTAGCCGAAGACGGTCGGCAGGACCGGCAGCGCGAAGTACGACACGAGCGGGGTGTCCGCGGTCGGACCCAGGATGTTGGCGAACCGCAGCACGCACACCGCCACGTCGGGCCGCCGGCGCGCGAAGCCGCGGACGTAGCCCTCGACCTCGACGGTGTCCTTGGCGAAGCCGCCGCTGGGCAGGGACTTGGGCGGGGTCGTCTCGGTGAACACGGCCGGATCGCGGGGCGCGGAGCCGTAGACGTTCGTACTGGACTTCACGACCAGCCGCTGCACGGACGGGGACTTCTGGCAGGCACCGAGCAGCTGCATGGTGCCGATGACGTTGGTCTCCTTCAGGGAGGCACGGTTGCCGCTGCCCAGCGGCGTGCCCGTCACGTCCAGGTGGACGATCGTGTCGGCGCCCGTCTCGGCGAGCACCCGCGCGATCCCGGGCTGCCGGATGTCGGCCTGGATGAAGTCGGCCCCGCCCAGATGGTGCTCGGGGGGCACCGCGTCCACGGCGACGACCCGTTCCACCTCGGGGTCCCGCTGGATCCGCCGGACGAACCGGCCCCCCAGCTGGCGGGCCACTCCGGTCACGAGCACGACCTTGCCCAAGATCAGCGCCTTCCTTCCAGAACCTCTCGCCCCCGCCGCGTTCCCCCGTGGGGCCAACTTAGCGGGTTGTTGTTGCCCTGTGATGACCGCCCGATGCGCGAAGTGACCGGAACCGCCGGGCGCCGGAACGGATATGCGTGTGGCCCCCCACCGGTGGTGGGGGGCCACAGCAACGCTCTCGCGGAGTCCGCGTCGCGAACTTACTTCTTGTTGCGACGCTGAACGCGCGTGCGCTTGAGCAGCTTGCGGTGCTTCTTCTTCGCCATCCGCTTGCGCCGCTTCTTGATAACAGAGCCCACGACTACCCTCGCTCACTTCTCATCACTCGGTGTTTGGGCGCCATGGGCCCATACGACCTACGAGGGGCCAGCCTACCCGTCCGAGCGCTGAGGTCGTAATCGAGGAGGCCGGGGAGATCCCGAAGTGCCCTGCGGAGATCGCCCCGACCCTGCCGTCAGGCGGTTTCCACCCCCACGTAACTCTCGCGGAGGTACTCGTGAACCGCTTGCTCCGGGACGCGGAAGGACCGCCCCACACGGATCGCGGGCAGATGACCGCTGTGCACCAACCGGTACACGGTCATCTTCGACACTCGCATCACCGAGGCGACTTCCGCCACGGTAAGGAACTGAACCTCGTTCAGAGGCCTCTCGCCAGCTGCAGCCATGACACACCTGAACCTTCCGCACTCGACGGCCACCGGCTTCCCCTTCCGGTGACTCTTCGTCGCTGCGCGCTCACTCCCCAATGTAGGGGCCAGTGATGCGAGTGGGGAAGAGGTGCACCCATCGGCGGCCTACTGTGACAGACACGCCCGATTGAGTACGTAGCGGGTAAGCGGCAGGTAGTAATCGGACCGCACGCCGTCATCAAGTGGAACGACCACGGACACGGACCCCTCGGCCTCCCCCACGAACAGCGCCGGGTCGTCCGTATCGGCCGGCCCGATGGCCTCGAACCCCAGCTGACCTGCCCCGCAGACCCACCCGTGGTCTCCGATCACCAGCCCGGGAAGGGGTCCGCCGGCCTCCGCGCAAGCGGCCAGTACGGTACGAACCGGGAGAGGTGAGTGCGTATGTGCGCCGGGCTCACAACCGGGGCGTTCCGCGCCGGGGGTCCGCACCAGCGCGACTCCTCGTACGTAGTCGAGGTTGTACGTACGTAGGCCGAACCGGGTCGTTATGTCGACACGGCGACCCTGCGCAGGGGTGAGAACGGCACACCCCGCCGCCGACAGCGCGTCTGCCAGAGCGCCGTAGAAACCGAGCAGCCGGTGCGGGTGCCCGGTGCCGAGGAGCACGGGAGCCTTCCGCCGGGCGGCCTCGGCGAGGCGTTCCGCGAAGGCGTCCAGCGCCGCCAGGGTCCGCTCCGGATCGATCACGTCCTGGCCGGAAACCCGCCGGGAATCGGCCGAAACACCACACCGGTCCGCCATCAGCTCGATCAACTCCCGCTGCCCCCAGGCACCTTCCGGATCGATGCCGAGCAGCACCCGGGGGTCCCGGGCGGCGAAGAGCCGGTAACGGCGCAGGCTCTCCTCCCGCGAGGTCGCCACGGTCCCGGCGAGCCGTGCGCCCACCAGGTGCGCACGCAGGGCTTCGGTGGTCAGCACACGGAGATCGTGCGTGACCGGAGCTCCGCCTGTCCCGAGAACCCGCGAACACCGCCCGGTCGGCCCAGGGGGTGTCGTCACCCCCTCACGCCAGCAGCCCGCGCAGCGGGAACACCGCCCGCCGGGCCGCCAGCACCGCCTGGTCCAGCCGGTCCGCCGGGTCGTACCCCGCCTCCCAGGCGGACCAGTCCACGGGCCAGCGTCCGTCCGTCATCCGCGCCGGGGCCAACTGCCGCGTCCTCGCGAACACTTCCTGCCGCCAGCTCTCGGGGATCATCGCCTCGGGCTCCACGGCCCGTCCGGCCGCGATCGCGACCAGATGCGTCCACGAGCGCGGCACCACGTCCACCACCGCGTAACCGCCCCCACCCAGGGCCACCCACCGCCCGTCGGCGTACTCGTGCGCCAGGTCGTGACAGGCCACCTGCACCGCCCGCTGCGCGTCCAGCGACACCGCCAGGTGCGCCAGCGGGTCCTCGAAGTGCGTGTCGGCCCCGTGCTGCGTCACCAGCACCTGCGGCCGGAAGTCCGCGATCAGCTCCGGCACGACCGCGTGGAACGCCCGCAGCCACCCCGCGTCCCCCGTCCCGGCCGGCAGCGCCACGTTCACCGCCGACCCCTGCGCGGATTCCGCCCCGGTCTCCTCCGGCCACCCGGTCTGCGGGAACAGCGTCCGGGGATGCTCGTGCAGCGAGATCGTCAGCACCCGCGGGTCCTCCCAGAACGCCGCCTGCACCCCGTCCCCGTGATGCACGTCGACATCGACGTACGCGACCCGCTCCGCCCCGAGCTCCAGCAGCCGCGCGATCGCCAGCGAGGCGTCGTTGTAGATGCAGAACCCGGACGCACCGCCCGGCATCGCGTGGTGGAGCCCGCCCGCGAAGTTCACCGCGTGCAGCGCCTCACCCCGCCAGACCGCCTCCGCCGCCCCGACCGACTGCCCGGCGATCAACGACGACACCTCGTGCATCCCGGCGAACGCCGGATCGTCCACCGTCCCCAGTCCGTACGACTGGTCCGCCGCCGCCGGATCCGCCGACGCGGCCTTCACCGCTCCGATGTAGTCCTGCCGGTGGACGAGCCGCAGCGTCGACTCCCCGGCCGCCTTCGCGGCGACGACGTCCACCTCACGGTCCAGCCCGAAGGCCTCGACCAGTTTCCGGGTCAGGGCGAGCCGGACGGGGTCCATCGGATGCCCCTGACCGAAGTCATAGCCCGTTACTGCCTCGTCCCACATCAGCTGTGCGCGGCCGCTCATGCCCGCCACCGTATCGGTCCGGTTGAGGCGCGAACGACCGGGCGTACACCAGCGTCACCAGCACCAACACCATCGGCACCAGCATGGCCCCGCGATAGCTCCACAGATCCCCGAGCGCCCCGACCAACGGCGAACCGATCAAAAACCCCACATAGTTGAAGACGTTCAGCCGCGCGACGGCCGCGTCCGAGGCTCCCGGGAACAGCCGTCCGGCCGCCGCGAACGTCTGCGGCACCAGTACGCACAGTCCCAGCCCCAGCAGCGTGAACCCCAGCATCCCGACCCACGCGCCCGGAGCGGCCGCCACCACGGCGAACCCGCCCGCCGCCACCAGCGCCCCGCCCCGCACCACCGCGACCGCCCCGAACCGCCGCACCCCGAGATCCCCGATCGTCCGCCCCAGCAGCGTGGTGACCATGTACACGTTGTACGGCACCGTCGCCATCTGCTCCGAGCTCCCGAGCACGTCCTGGAGGTACTTCGCGCTCCAGTTGGAGACGGTCGAGTCCCCGATGTACGCGACCGTCATCACCAGGCAGAGCGGCAGCAGCCACTTGAAGACGACCGCCTGCCCCTCCCCTGCCTTCTCCTCCGCCGAGGGCCCCTCGTCCCGGTCGTCGACGTACCACCGGCTCCCCACCAGCACAGCCGGCAACAGCACCACCACGACCGGCAGATACGACAGCCACAGCGCCAGGTGCCAGTGCGCACCCACCCACGCCAACGAGGCCCCGACGATCCCGCCCAGGCTGTAGGCCGCGTGGAAACTGAGCATGATGCTGCGCCCGTACGACCGTTGCAGGCTCACCCCGAGCATGTTCATCGACGCGTCCAGCACCCCGACGGCGAGCCCGAACGCCGCCAGCGCGACGGCCAGCTCGACCATCCGCTCCCCGACCCCGACCCCGAGCAGCGCCAGCAGCACCACGGGCTGCGACCACCGCAGCAGCCGGCTCGGCCGCACCCGCTTCACCAGCCGCTCGGCGGTCACGCTCCCGACCCCGGCGAGGATCGGCACAGCGGCCAGAAACGCCGGCAGCAGCGCGTCGGAGACCCCGTACCGGTCCTGGATGGCCGGGATCCTCGTCACGAGCAGAGCGAAGGCGACACCCTGCACCAGGAAGCTGAACGCCAACGAGCCCCTGCCGCGCCGCAGCACATGAGTCATGGCGGCGAGCGTAGGGCCCCGGCCTACTCGTGGGTAGATCCAGCCAAAGATGAATGTGACTCAGCTTCGGCCCGGCACCCGGAACCGGCTCATGCTCACACCAGCAGATCGGCCAACTCACCCATGTCGGAGAAGAGGCGGCTCGCTCCGGCGAGCTTCTCCGCCGGCGTCATGGCGGTGAACCCGAAGACGTCCATCCCCGCAGCAACGGCCGCCTGCACACCCAGCGGACTGTCCTCGACGACGACGCACCGCTCCGGCGGGACCCCCATCTTCCCGGCCGCGTAAAGGAAGAGATCGGGAGCCGGCTTCCCTCGCCCCACGTCCTGCGAGCTGAAGACCCGCTCCTCGTCGAACCACCGGTCGAGCCCCGTCGTGCGGTGCCCCACCCGGATCCGCTCATGACTCCCGGAGGACGCCACGCAGTACGGCACGCCGTCCGCGGCCAGCTTCTCCAGCACTCCGGACGCCCCGGCCACGGCCACCAGTTCCTGCTCGAACGCCGCGAAGACCCGCGCGTGGAAGACGTCGTCGAAGCTCTCCGGCAACCGCTGCCCCGTCCGCTGGAGGACGAGCTCGTGAATCCGGTGCATCGCCGATCCCATGTAATCCCGGATGGACTCCTCGTACGTGGTGGGGTGCCCCACTTCGGTGAGGTACGCCGCGAGCAACCGGTTGGAGATGGGCTCACTGTCGACGAGCACACCGTCGTTGTCGAAGATCACGAGGTCATAGCGCATGCTTTTGAGCCTAAACGCAGAAAACCCCCGCATCCGAAGATGCGGGGGTTTTCC
>NZ_WWIC01000120.1:0-24478 GCF_009872555.1 Streptomyces sp. SID5643 | reverse complement strand
GACCCTCGGGGCGGTGCCGCCCCGGCCGGACACCGGAGCGCCACCGTCGCCGCCGGCCGCCCGGGCGCCGCAGTCCGGGCCAGACACGGGAGCGCCGCCATCCCGCCCGGTCGGGGCGTCGCCGCCCAGGCCGGACACCGGAGCACCGCCGACCCTGCCGGCCCCCCGGGCGCTGCCGCCCAGGCCGGAGACCGGCGCATCGCCGCCGGACACTGGAGCATCGCCGCCCCCGCCGACCGCCCGGACGGCGCCGCCCAGGCCGGACACCGGATCGCCACCGACCCTGCCGGCCCCCCGGACGCCGCCGCCCAGGCCGGACACCGGAGCACCGCCGCCCAGCCCAGTCCTCGGGCCGCTGACGCCCCCGCCGGCCCTCGGGGCGCTGCGATCGCGGGGCGGTTCCCCGGCGGTGGCGGGGCCCGGTGCAGCGTGCTCGCCTGCCGGGCTCGGGTGGTCCGTGCCGTCGAGGGCGGTCAGACAGGCCGTGACGTCGCCCGACGCCCAGGCGGCATCCGCCGCGCTGAGGCGTGCGGCATCGGCCCCGTCCGGGGCACTGGCGGCGAGCAGGGCCGCGGCCAGCAGCAGGGTCTCGCGCGCGTCGTCCACCGGGCCGTCGAACAACTGCCGTCGGCCTCGCGCGAGTTCGGCCTGTCCACGGTCCTCGGCGGACGACCGGGCGGCGTCCCGGCCGTACCGGCTGCCCCCGCGGGGAGCCGTCCGCACCCTGCTCCTGTCTCCGGTCACCCAACGGAGGTTACTCGCGCGTAAGGAAAACCGGAAGGTTGAAGTCCGCGCGCCCCGGCGGGCAAACCCACGGCCCCACCTGCGCATTGGCCGCGCCTTGCCGCGTGACGCGTTGTGCCCCGGCCCAAGGGAAGGCCGTCACGCGTGTGCCCCGGCACGGCGCCGGCGGCGGACGCGTCGCACACGTCCGCCGCTGGGCCCTCGCTGTGTCAGGAACCATGGGGGCAGTTGCCCCGGTACTCCTCGATGGTCAGGCTCGGCCGGGGCAGCGGGCACAGGAACTGCTCGTAGCGGGTGTCGTTGTCGATGAAACGCTTGAGCCAGGAAATGCTGTACTTCGCGATCGTCGTGTTCGACGAGTTGGGCGTGAAGTGCGTCGCCGAGTTCAGCTCCAGGTAGCCGCGGTCCAGTGAGGAGGACAGGCTCGTGTAGAAGGGCTCGGAGTGGGAGGAGACGGGGGCGATGGTGTCTCCGTCGGCTCCGAAGATCAGGGTCGGCGTGGTGACCTCGGGCCAGGTCTTGTCGAGGTTCCACGGGGTCAGCGGGATCGCCGCCTGGAGGGCCGGACGTGACTTGGCGGCCTCCAGGCTGCCGCCGCCGCCCATCGAATGGCCCATGACGCCGAGGCGGGAGGCGTCGACACGGCTCCGCACGGAGCTGCGCTCGGTGAGGTAATCCAGGGCGGCCAGCAGCTGGCGGCCGCGGGAGTCGGGCTGGTCGAGCGTGGTGAGGGTGTCGATGGTGAACACCACGAAGCCCTGGGACGCCAGGCGCGGTCCGAGCCAGGCGATGGACGACTCGTAGGCGGTGTAGCCGGGCGAGATGGCCACCGCGCCGAAGGTGCCGTCGCTGGTGCTCGTCGGGTAGTGGATGGTGCCGCCGCCGAATCCGGTGACGGACAGCGAAGAGACGGACGTCTGCGACACGGCGTACGGGCCGCGAGCCGCCTCGATGGTGGCGTTGGTGGGAGCCGGGCCGCGCTCATAGGGGTTGTCCGCGGCGTGGGCCCCCGGGCCGGTCAGGGGTCCCAGGGCGACGGCGAGGGCGAGGGCCGCGGCGGCACCGGCCAGGCGTCCGCCCCGGTGCCCGGATCGGCGGCCGAGGGTGCCACCGGAGCCGGTGGATGAGCCGGTGTGGGGGTGGAGTTGCACGACGAGTCGTCCTCTCTGTCGTGGCGGGTGACCGTTCGCGGGGCACGCGGGACCTGGGGCGTCCGCCGCGTGCCCCGCGGTGGGCACCGCCGTCGGGCTGGCCATGCCACTGTCGGGGACCGGCCATCGCGCGGGGACCGGCAATGTCACCGGTCTCGTACGGCCGCCGGGTCAGCCGTTCGCAAACGGACGCGGTGTCAGCCGGTCTCGCACGGCCCGCCGTGTCAGCCGGCCTCGAACGGACAACCACGTCACCGGCCCCGCACCGCCACCGCGTCAGCGGGCGGTACCGCCCACGGCGAGGCCGAAGCCGATCAGCACCACGCCCGTGGTCCGCCCCAGCACACGGCGGACGCGGGGCCTGTGGAGGACCGGCCCGGCCTTGGACAGCGGGAACACGTAGCCGCCCAGCCAGACGAGGTTGAGGGAGGCGTGGAGGAGGACGAGGGGCGTCATGGCCCAGGCGGCGGGCAGTCGAGGCCGGGCCAGTGGGGGCGGCAGGTCGGTGCAGAAGACGGCGTACCGTTCATCGAACCGGTCCGGCGGCGACCCCCGCCCGCGCCCCGCCGGGCCCCATCAGAAGGGCCTGCTCGACGATCCCTTGCACCTCGCCCCGCCCTGCCGAGGCCGGACGGCGCTGCGGCCTCCGACGGCCCCACGGCGGCCCTGCGTTCCTTCGCGGATCACCCCCTGGGTCATGGAACCCGAGGGCACGGCCGCCCGGCACTGGGCCATGGCCCTGTGCCGCGGCGCCGGCTTCGAACCGGACGTCCGGTTCGAGACCACCGACCTCCCGCTCCACCAGCGCCTCGTCGAACCGGACCATGCCGCGGCCTTCCTGCCCGGTCCGGTCCGGAGGGGACAGGCCCCCACCGTCACGCTGCGCCCCCTCCCCCGGGGCCGGCGCACGTGCCGCATCATCACGGTCGTACGCCAGGGCCGCGGCCGGCACCCCGCCGTCCTCGCGTGCCTCGACGCTCGCCGGCGCGCGGCCGGCCTGCCCGCCCGCCAGGGGTGAGGCGCCACCGCTCACCGAGGCGCCGCCGCTCACCGCCGGCCGGACAAAGAGTCCTCCGAGGCTGGGGAACACCGGGGCGGCTGCTGCCCGTTGCCGATCGACGGTGAGCGGTCCAGCGTGCGGGGCGCTCTCACGCGTGACACGGCACGCGTCAGTCCACGATCACCTCCGCACGCCCAGCCGGGACCCGCTCGGCGAGCACACCGCCGAAGTTCCCCTCGACCTCCGCCTTCTCCGCCGCGTTCGGGTACGGGTTGGTGCACGAAATGCCCGCGGTGGAGCCGGACATCAGGCTGGAGCACGGTCCGGGCTTGCGATCCGGCAGACCCAGGATGTGCCCGAGTTCGTGCGACGAGATACGGATCGTGTCATAGCCCTGGCCGACGGCCTGCCGTCCGATGTACACGGTGCCGTTGCCGAGGGTGGTGGGCAGGGCGCGCGGCCAGCCGTTGTCCGCGAGGACCCGGATGTTCGCTCGCTGCCCGGCTGCGACCGGCCGCAGCTCGACGGCGTCGACGCTCTCGTTCCAGATCGCCGCGCCGCGGTTGACGGCGCTCTTGAACTCCGCGGAGCCGCTGGCGTCATAGGTCAGGACGCGGGCGGCGAGCGGGGTGTCCGCGGCTCGGGGGGCGGCGGCCGCGGCCTGGCCGGCTGTCAGGGACAAGGACGCCAGACAGGCGGCGGCGATACCGCCGGTCAGCATTCGGACGTGCATGATCGACCTCCTCGTGGGGAAAGGGCAGTCGTGCTCATGACATTCTTTAGTGCCATGCCCCGCAAGGTCGCCACCGAATCGGGCAAACGGCCTGAGCGGATCCTCCCCGGGTGTCGGGCCGTCAGGCGGCGGTCGCGACCGAGACGCCTATGGCGATGAACAGCCAGCCGGTGGTCAGCTCCCAGCGACGGCGTACCTTCGGCCTGTCGAGCAGGGCCCGCAGCCGAGCGGCGACGACGACGAGGCCGAACCAGTAGGCGACGCCGATGACGACGTCCAGCATGCCCAGGAGGAAGATCTGCCGCGCCAGGGACCCCTCGCCGTCGGCGAACTGAGGGAGGACGCTGAGGAAGAACAGGGCGGCTTTGGGGTTGAGCACGTTGGTGAGGAACCCCTGGGAGAAGCCGGACCGGAAGCGGCCCCGCGCGGGGCCGCCCTCGTGCGGGGCGGGGGACGTGACGTCGTTCGCGGTGCGCCTCTCCCGGACGGCCCGGCGGGCTGCGAGTACGGCCCGTACCCCGAGGTACACCAGGTAGGCCGCGCCCAGCAGTCTGATCCCGTCGTACACCGCGGGTGAGCGGGTGGCGATCGCCGAGAGGCCGGCCGCGGCGGCCAGCATGTGCACGCACAGCCCGGTCTGGGCGCCCAGCGCCGCGGCTCTGCCCTTCGAGGGATCCTCGGCCGCCGATCTGACCACCACGAGGAAGTCGGGACCCGGCACCACGTACGCCACCAGCACCACCCCGAGGAAACCGACCAGGTCGACCGTCATCCGCCCTCCGCTCCCGCACCTGCGAAATCGCCCGTAGCCGCCACCCGTTGGCACCTCCGTGCGAAGGCCGCCGAGCCGGCGGCACCGTCGGGTACCCCCTGGCGGGCCGTCTGGACAGCCCGACGGCTGTACGAGGGTGGGACCAGTGCCCGGACGGGTGTGATCACCGGCGTTGACCTCGCGTTCACTGCACGAGCACAATCTGCGGGCCTGCGTCGTTCGCAGGCGAACGGGGGGGACCATGGGCGACGAGCGCCGTGACCGCGAGACGATCGATGCCATCGCGCGCAACCCGGCAGCACCGGTCGACGTGTTGACCCGGCTGCTGCACGAGGAAGCCATCGCGGGCTGGGACGCGCTGGCCTGGCGCGCGCTGCCGGACGAGGTGGTCGACGCGATCGCCGCGCACCCCGACCACAGGCTGCGGTCGGCGTTCGCCGCGAACCCCTCGGTGACGCCGGAACAACGCGCCCGGCTCGTCGACGATCCCGACGCACGGGTCCGCGAGGCGCTGGCCCACGGACCCGACTGGTTCCGCGTCCCCGTCGTTCCCCTTCCCGTCTCCGCCCAGGAGCGCCTGCTCGCCGACCCGGAAGCACGGGTCCGCCGGAGCGCGGCAACCTGCCGGTACACGGCTGCGGACCTGGTCGCCCGTCTCGCCGGCCACCGGGACGCGGAGCTCCGGCGGGCAGCGTGCCGCGTGTGGCCCCACCTGCCCGGCACCGCCCGGGGCCGTCTCCTCCACGACGCCGACGACACCGTGCGCACAGCGGCCATGCTGGAGGCCTGCCACGACGACGCGGCGTACACCGATCTGCTGCTCGACGCGGACCTCGGTCCCTTCCGCCGGCAGGAGGTGATCCGTTACGGCGCCATGAGCACGGCGACCGCCGAACGGCTCGCAGCGAGCGCCGACGAGGCGGACCGGCGCGAACTGGCGGCCAACCTCGGCGTGGCCGTCGACCTCGTCCGGACACTGGCCGACGACGACGCACACGGCGTCCGGCTGGCCGTATCGGTACGGCCCGAGCTGTCGGAGACCGAACGCGCCGCCGTCGGCATCACCATCAGCCCCGCCGACCGGCTGTCTCACGTCGAGTGGGTGCTCCGCTGCGCCGACCCGGACCGGCTGCGCGGATGCGCCCGGTCGGCCCACATCCTGCTGCGCCGCAGCGCCGCGTGCAATCCGCACCTGCCCGCTGACGCCGTCGAACTGCTCTCCCAGGACGACGACTATCCCGTCAGACTCCTGTTGTGCGAGAACCAGCCGACCGTCGACGGCGAGATCGTGCTGCAGACCTACCTGGACTGCCAGGTCATCACCAAGGGCGGTCTGCTCGGCCACCCCAACTTCCCCCGTGCGGGGGCCGGCCGGCGCTTCGCCGACGACCCCGACCCCGAGAAGAGATGGCTGGTGGGACTCGATCCGCAGGCTCCGGCCGCCGTGGTGGGCCGGCTGCTCGCCGACCCCGACCAGCGCGTGCGCCGCATGGCCGCCGCACACCCCGCCCTGCCCGTCGGCCTCGTCCTGCGCAGCTGCGAGGACCCGGACCTCTCTTCCCCGGCCTTGAGCAACCCCGGCCTTCCGGCGGAGGTCATGCACCGGTACCTGGACGCCGTGGGCATCCCCCGCTGACGGCGCTGGGGCACCCTCAAGACAAGGCGGGCGGCCGGCTAGCCCGCTGCCCGTGTGTCGGCCCCGGGCAGCGGCGGGAGCGTCGTCCCGTGGATCCACGCGTGCAGCAGTTCGTCCACCGGCTCGGTCGCGTAGCGGGCCACGTGCGAGGCGAAGGACTCGGTCGTGACCGTGCCGCCCCGGTGCTGCTGTCCCCAGCCGCGCAGCATGCGGAAAAAGGCGATGTCGCCCAGCGCGCAGCGCACCGCGTGCAGCACGAGCCCGCCGCGCTCGTAGAGCCGGTCGTCGAACATCGACTTGCGGCCCGGGTCGGACAGGCGCAGGTCCTGCGGCAGTACCGACAGCACCCGGTGGGCCGCGGCCGCCAGTTGCTGTGCCGTACGCCCGCCCGAGCGCTCCGACCACAACCACTCCGCGTACTTCGCGAACCCCTCGTTGAGCCAGATGTGCCGCCAGTCGGCGATGGACACGCTGTTGCCGAACCACTGGTGGGCCAGTTCGTGCGCGACCAGCCGCTCCGAACCCCGCGCCCCGTCCACGTGGTTGGCGCCGAACAGCGACAGCCCCTGAGCCTCGACGGGCACGTCGAGCTCCTCCTCGGTGACCACGACCGCGTACTCGTCGAAGGGGTAGGGCCCGAACAACTCCTGGAACACGTCCATCATCTGCGGCTGGCGTGCGAAGTCCCGCGAGAAGTCGCCGAGCAGCTGCGCGGGGATGTGCCCGTGCTGCGGGACGCCGCCCGGGCCGGGGTCCCCCAGCAGGACCGTCTGGTACTTGCCGATCGCGAGGCCGACCAGATAGCTGGACGTCGGCGCCGACTGCTCGTACACCCAGGTGGTGGTGCTCGCCTTCGTCGTCCGGGTCAGCAGACGTCCGCCCGCGACGACCGCGTACGCCGACGGCGTGGTGACCGAGAGCTGGTACGACGCCTTGTCGGCGGGCCGGTCGTTGCACGGGTACCACGACGGCGCCCCGATCGGCTGGCTGGCCACCAGCGCCCCGTCCTCCAGTTCCTCCCAGCCGAGCCCGCCCCAGGGGCTGTCGACCGGCTCGGGGTTGCCCGACCAGTGCACCTCGACCGTGAACGGCGCCCCGGCGCGGACCGGCTTGGCGGGACGGATCCGCAGTCTGCCGCCGCGGTGCGTGTAGTGGGGCTGCCGTCCGTCGACGCGCACCCGGCCGATCTTGTAGTCGGCCAGGTTCAGCACGAACTCGGTGAGCGGCGCCCGCCCCGCGATGGCGTTGACGCGGGCCGTCCCGGACAGCCGGTTCGGGGCCGGGCGGTAGTCCAGCGCGAGCTCGTACCGGTGCACCCGGTAGCGGGGGTCGCCGTGCTCCGGGAAGTACGGGTCCGCGCCCGCCGCCTGCTGGACTGCTCCCACTGCCGTCTGGTCTCCCTGCGCCGCGCTGCTGCCACTGTCTGCCGGTCCGTCGCCCTCCGGCTCCGAGTGGCCCGCGCTCAGGGGCGCCATGCCTCGATCGGGTTGCCGAGCCAGCGGGTGTCGTCGGGGACGGACTCCGCGGCCATCACGAGCGACGCGGGACCCAGCGTCGTACGGGCCCCGATCGTGCTGCCGGGCAGGACGATCCCGCCAGGGCCCAGCGTCGCGCCCTCACGGAGGACCACAGTATCCGTCCGCAAGATCCGGTCGTGGAAGAGGTGGGTCTGAAGGACGCAGCCCCGGTTCACGGTGGCGGCGTCCCGGAGCGTCACCAGATCGGTCTCGGGCAGCCAGTAGCTCTCGACCCAGACGCCCCTGCCGATCCGGGCACCCAGCCCCCGCAGCCACGCCGTCATCACCGGCGTGCCCGGCACCGCGCCCGCCAGCCACGGCACGGCGAGCACCTCGACGAAGGTGTCCGCCAGCTCGTTGCGCCACACGAAGGACGACCACAACGGGTGCTCCCCGCTGCGGTGCCGCCCCACGAGCGCCCACTTGGCGACGATCGAGACGAGGGCCGCGCCGCCGCCCGCCGCGAGCAGCACGAGTCCCGACAGCAGGGGCGCCCAGGGCCCCAGGGCGCACAGCGCGGCCATCGTGAGCACCGCCAGTCCGGCCGAGCAGAAGACCGGCACGATCCGGCACAGTTCCACCAGACCGCGCGCCCACAGCAGCCGGGCCGGCGGTTCGTAGGTGCGGCTTTGGTCACCGTCGGCGGTGGCGCGGGGCAGCTTGACCGGCGGCAGCCCCAGGTAGGAGGTGCCCTTCTTGGCCTTCTTGGGTGTCGCGGACAGCACGCCGACCAGCCCGCCGTCCGGCACGCTCCGTCCCGGCGCCGTCATGCCCGAGTTCCCGAGGAAGGCGCGCCGCCCGATCTCGGCCCGTCCGATCCGCATCCAGCCACCGCCGAGCTCGTACGGCGCGGTCAGGGTGTCGTCGGCCAGGAAGGCGCCCTCACCGACCGTCGTCAGGCTGGGCAGTGCCAGCACCGTCGAGACCTCGGCGCCGCGCCCGATCCGCATCCCGAGCAGCCGCAGCCACACCGGTGTCACCAGCCCGGCGTACAGCGGGAACAGCGTCTCCCGCGAGCGGTCCATCAGCTGGGTGACCGTCCAGGCCTGCCATCCGACCCGGCTGTGCGTCGGGTGGGTTCCCTCCCGCAGTCCGAGGCTCAGCAGCCGTACGGCGATCAGCAGCAGTACCGCGAAGGTGGCCCCGTAGGTGAGCGTCGCCGGGACGACGGCCAGGGCGGCGCCCGTGAGGAGCGAGCCCGGCGCGATGAAGACCCGGGCCACGAGGAGCGCGGCCACCGCCGCCAGCACCGGAAGCGCGGTCAGCGCGAGGCCGGTGAGGCCGTAGAGCACGTTCCAGTACGTTCCGCGCCGCGGCCGTTCCCCGGGCCAGTTGCGCTTGGCCTTGCCCAGTTTGACCGCGGGCGCGCCCGCCCACCGCTGACCGGTGGGAATCTGCCCGGTGACCGCGGAGCCGGGCGCCACCTCGGCCCGCTTGCCCACGCGGGCACCGGGGAAGAGCACGCTGCGCGTGCCGACGACGGCGTGTGCGCCCACCTTGACCGTGCCGATCTCCAGCCGGTCCCCGTCCAGCCAGTGGCCGGACAGGTCCACCTCGGACTCCACGGCCGCGCCCCGCCCCAGTTTGAGCAGACCGGTGACCGGCGGCAGGGAGTGCAGGTCGACGTCCGGGCCGACCTTGGCGCCGAGGGCTCGCGCGTAGCGTTGCAGCCAGGAGCCCGTCAGCGATGTCGCGCCGCTGAACTCGGCCAGCCGTTCGGCTGTCCACAGCCGAAGATGCACCCCGCCGCCGCGTGCGTAGCGGCCGGGTCGCACACCGCTGAGCAGCAGTCGCGCGCCGCCGGCGGCCAGGGCGAGCCGCCCCGGCGGGCTGAAGAGGAGGACGGCTGCGAGCGCGAGGAGCCACCAGGGGGCCGTGGGCAGCCACGCGTAGGCGGGCAGGAGGTTCCCGAGGACGGCCAGGGCCACGCTCCAGCGCAGGCCGAGAAGGGTGAACAACGGGACGAGGAGGAGCAGCTGGACGACCTGAGCACGCCGCGGCACCGGGGCGATCGTGCGCCGGGCCTCGTCGTCCCGCGCCGACTTCTCCAGCCGCCGGGCCAGCTTGCGCAGCACCGGCTGCTGGTACACGTCCAAGACGGCCGCGTTCGGGTAGCGGGTGCGCAGCCGGGTGGTGAGCTGGGCGGCGGCCAGGCTGCCGCCGCCGATCGCGAAGAAGTCGTCGAGGGCGCCGGTGACCGGGATGCCGAGGACTGCGGTCCACTGTTCGGCGAGCCAGGCCTCGGTGCCGTAGAGGTGTTCCGCAGGGCCGTCGGTCTCCGGATCGCTCAGCGGCCAGGGCAGCGCGTTGCGGTCGACCTTGCCCGAGGTGCGGGTGGGAAGGTCGTCGACCGGGGCGAGCAACGGCACGAGGGCGGCGGGCAGTTCGGCCCGCAGTGTCTCGACGGCGGTGGCGTGGTCCCAGCCGTCCTGGGTGACGACGTACCCGACGAGGAGCTGGTTGCCGCTGCGGGCGGTGCGTACGGCGGCCGCGGCGCCTGCGACTCCGGGCAGGGCCTGGAGTGCGGCGTCGACCTCGCCGAGCTCGATCCGCCGTCCACCGAGCTTGATCTGCTCGTCGGCCCGCCCGAGGAAGACCAGCCCTTCGGGTTCCGCCCTGACGAGGTCGCCGCTGCGGTACGCCCGCCGCCATCCCAGGGACTCAAGGGGCGCGTACTTCTCGGCGTCCTTCTCGGCGTCGAGGTACCGGGCCAGTCCGACCCCGCCGATGACCAGCTGCCCGCTGCCGCCCATGGGGACGGGCTCGCCGGCTTCGTCGACGACGGCCAGTTCCCAGCCGTCCAGGGGCAGTCCGATCCGGATGGGCTCCTGGCCGGTCATCAGCGAGGCGCAGGCCACCACGGTCGCCTCGGTGGGCCCGTAGGTGTTCCAGACCTCGCGCCCTTCGGTCACCAGCCGCTGGGCCAGCTCGGGCGGGCAGGCCTCCCCGCCGAAGATCAGCAGGCGTACGTCGTTGAGGGTCTCCGGCTCCCACAGCGCGGCGAGGGTGGGTACCGTCGACACGACGGTGATCTCCTGCTCGACCAGCCAGGGCCCGA
Organism: Streptomyces sp. SID5643; assembly: GCF_009872555.1. Lineage (NCBI taxonomy): Bacteria > Bacillati > Actinomycetota > Actinomycetes > Kitasatosporales > Streptomycetaceae > Streptomyces > Streptomyces sp. SID5643. The sequence continues at coordinate 13,867 of NZ_WWIC01000120.1, read as the reverse complement.
GGTCGGCGCCGCTTCTGACCTGTGATCGCGGCACCGGCACCAGGCAGGCCCCGTACCGCCACGCCAGCCACATCTCCTCGCAGGAGGCGTCGAACGCCACCGACAGCCCCGCCATGACCCGGTCCCCGGGCCCGATCGGTTCCTCGGTGAGGAACAGGGCGGCCTCGGCGTCCACGAACGCGGCGGCGCTGCGGTGCGAGACGGCGACGCCCTTGGGCTTCCCGGTGGAGCCGGACGTGAAGATGATCCACGCGTCGTGCTCGGTCCCGGGGCGTGCGGCGGGTGCCGCACCGGGCTTGTGCACGGTGACCTGCCGCCCGGCCCCGACGACGGCCCGTACGCCCGCCTCACCGAACACCAAGTCGGCCCGTTCGTCGGGGTCTTCGGCGTCGACGGGGACGTATGCGGCTCCGGTCGCGAGCACGGCGAGGATCGCGATGTAGAGCTCGTTGGTGCCGGACGGGACCCGGACTCCCACCCGGTCTCCGAGCCCGACTCCGGCGGAGGCGAGCCGCCGCCGCATCCGGTCGACCTCGGCGGCCAGGGCGCGGTAGGTGAGATGGTTCGTGCCGTCGTCGAGGGCGGGCTCGTCCGGGTATGACCGAACGGAGGCCTCGAACACGTCGACGAGCGTGCGCGGCGACGCCGCCGGACGCCCCGAGAAGCGGGCCGCGTCCACGAACTCCTGCCGGATCTCGGCGCCGAGCGTTTCGTCGAGCAGGCCGACCGCGTCCCTCTCCTGTATGGCTGCCATCCGGTCCTCGCGTCTCGATCCCGGATGACTCCGGGGCGCCGGCGGGCCCGCAGGTGTGTCTGGGGTTGTCCGGCTCCAGCTGGGTAACAAGCCCGAAATCTTAGTACGATGCTGGATTTGGGCGCTTCGGTACGCCACCGGGCACGGCCGTCCGGGGGTGGTGCGATGCCGGTCCCCACCCGGCTGACCTGGTGATCTCCGGGGCAACGAGACTTCGCCCGCAGACAGGTCGCGTCCGCCTGTCGCGGGGAGATCACAGCCGGCCTGCACCTGATGAAGGATCAGCAGGCATCTCGGCCCAGCTCAGGCCTGCTGGCGCTGCACGCGGTGGCGGAGGTAGACGACTCGCGAGTTGAAGGTACGGGTTTCGACGAGTTCCAGATCCACCCGGCGCTCGTCCCGGGGGAAGAACGGAATGCCGCCTCCGACGAGCACCGGGTAGACCATCGCCCGGTACTCGTCGATCAGACCCGCTGCGGCCGCCTCGGCGGCGAGCGTCGCGCCGCCGATCGCGATTTCGCCCTCCCCCGGCTCGGCCCGCAACCGCTCGATCTCCTCCGCCACACCGCCGGAGGCCAGGCGGGCATGGCCCTGGACCGAGGTCAGCGTGGTGGAGAACACCACTTTCGGAAGCGGATTCCAGAGCCCGGCCCATTCGAGCATCTCTTCGTCGAGCGAGGGGTCCTGGTCGGCGGTTTCCCAGTACAGCATCGTCTCGTACAGCCGTCGTCCCAGCAGGTGGACGTCGACCTGCCTGATCTCGTCGATCCAGAAACGGAAGACGTCGTCACCGGGCACCGTCCAGCCGAAGTCGCCGTCAGGTCCGACGATGTAGCCGTCCAGCGAGACGCTCATCGAGTAGGTCACGCTACGCATCAGACATCACGACATCCTTTTCGCCGTCAACAATTGATTGGGATACGAAACCCGCCGGCGCCCCATGTCTACTACGGAACCGGGCGCTCGGGTTCGCGCGTGGGACCGATCGGGTGAGCGAAGCGTCGAAGTGGTCGCCGCTCTCCCGGCCGAGCTGTGGCACCGGACCCTAACGGAGGTGCCCGCCCGGGGTGACGAGGCCCGATTCGTACGCCACCACGACGGCCTGTGCCCTGCTGTCCAGATCCAGCTTGGTCATCGTGCGGTTGAGGTGGGTCTTGACGGTCGCCTCGCTGATGTAGAGGCGGTCGGCGACCTCCAGGTTGGACAGGCCGCGGGCGATCAGCTTCAGCACCTCGACCTCTCGGACGGTCAACGCATCCAGGTCTACAGGCTGTTCGCCGGCGCTCTGGCGGGCGTAGGCCTCGACCAGGCGGCGGGTGACGCTGGGCGCGAACAGCGCGTCGCCACCGGCGACCGCGGTCACCGCGGCGAGCAGCCGTTCGGGACCGGAGTCCTTGAGCAGAAAGCCGGATGCCCCGGCCCGCAGCGCCCCGTACACGTACTCGTCGAGGTCGAAGGTGGTCAGCACCAGGATCCGGGGCGGGGGATCGGCGGCCTGGGCGAGGATGCGTTCGGTGGCCTCGATGCCGTTCATGCCGGGCATCCGGATGTCCATCAGGATCACGTCGGGGGCCGTCTCGGCAGCCATCACCACTGCCTCCGCACCGTCGCTCGCCTCGCCGACCACCTCGATGCCGGGTGCGGCGCGCAGCAGCCCCACGAGCCCGGCCCGGATGAGGAACTGGTCGTCGACGACGAGCACGGTGGTCATGTGGTGGCGTTGTCCCCCCGCCCTGCGGCTCGCGCGGAGGTCGGCAGGATCAGCCGCACGGCGAAGCCCCCTTGCTCCTGCGGGCCGATGCTGATCTGCCCGCCGTAGAGCTTGGCCCGCTCGCGCATGCCGAGCAAGCCGTGCCCGCCGTCCGTTCGTACTCTGTCCGGAATCACCCCCTGTCCGTCGTCCATGACCGAAACGGTCACCTGATGCGGTTCGTACGTCAGCCGTACTTCTGCACGCGCGCCGGGTGCGTGTTTCAGGACGTTGGTGAGCGCTTCCTGCACCACCCGGTAGACACACAGGTCGACACCGGGGGCGAGGGGGCGTGGGGTGCCCTCGGCGCTCAGGGAAACCGGAACCCCGCCGGCGCGGACGCGTTCGACCATCTCGTCGAGACGGGCCAGCCCCGGCATCGGGCCGGCCGGGGCGCCGTCGTCGACGGCACGCAGCACCATGAGCATGCGGCGCAGTTCTTCCAGGGCCCCCTTCCCGGTGGCGTCGATGGTGTCGAGTGCGGTACGCGCGGTCGGGCGGTCGGTGTCGAAGACGAACCGGGCGAGACCGGTCTGCACGGAGATCACGGACATGTGGTGGGCGACCACATCGTGCAGTTCCCGGGCGATCCGCCCGCGTTCCTCGGCCACCTCGCGCCGGGCCCGCTCGGCCTGTTCCCGGCGCAGCTGCCGGGCCAGATCGGCCGAGCGCCGGGTGACGACGCCGAACCGCCACAGCACGGCCGGATAGACCACGGCCTGCGCGACGACGGACGGCCAGGAGTCGGTGTGGCTCACCGCGCCCGCATAGACCCAGACACCGCCCATCAGCGCGGCGCACGGGACCGAGATCAGCACCGGGCACAGGGATGCCACGGTGTAAACGGCGAGCATGGGGCCGAAACTGCACACCACGGCCCAGTAGCCGGCGGTGATGTACCCCAGCCAGAACGCATGCACGATGCAGCAGACCACGACCGGGGCCCGGCCGCGAAGGACGAGCGGCAGGTGGACCACAACCACCAGCGCATAGGCGGTCGCATCCAACGGATTCTGGCCTTGGCGCGCGGCCTCCGGCCCCAGCAGTACGGCCACGCCGGTCAGCGCCGCCGCGATCAGCGCGTCGACTGCGAGGGGACGGATCCGCATCGCAGCAGCGTAAGGCGGGTTCGACAGCCGTGCGTCAAACTGTCGCAGTACCGCGGCAGTTGTAGGCGCACGGCAGCTACCGCGTTCGTCCGCACAGGAGTTCAACCCCCCGTGGGACGCGGGTGGCACCGGGCGAACCGTACGTTCTGGCAGCAGAAGGAGACCAGGGCGGACGTCGAAGCCCCGCTGCCGGTCTCCTTCCTCGACCGAAGCAGACCTTGAGCACATGGGGGAAACACTCGTGAAGCTACGTAGGACACTCGCGATGGCTGCCGGCACGCTGATGCTCGCCGGCGGAGCCGTCACCGCCGCTCAAACCGGCGCGTTCGCCGACGACACCGACCCCGGAGAGGAACTCGTGGAGGTCGGCTCCAACGGCCACTGCACCTACAGCAAATGGGGCGGGCGCTTCCTGTGCGGGTCGAACAAGGCCCACAGGCTTCCCAACGGTCACACCCAGGTCTTCGTCATCGGCACCAACAACGTCCCGTACACCAAGTGGAGTTCGGGCAGCGGTGTGAGCGGCTGGAAGTCGATGGGCGGCAAGTGCTACAAGGGCACGAAGTCGATGGGCGTGGCGTGGGCCGACGGCTGGAACTTCGCCGTCACCTGCATCGGAGGTGACGGCAACCGCTGGTACAACGAGCGCTACACCAGCGGCCACTGGTCGGGCTGGGACCGCACGCGCACCTGACATGGTTCGTCGTGACCGCGTGACCGCGTGACCACGGCCCCACCCCGTTTCCTCAGGGGGTGGGGCCGTGGTCATGGTTCAGGCCGGCCGCGGCGCCTCGGACGGCCGCTGTGTGCGGGGCCGGGACGATGTGCAGCGGTGCCTTCAGGCGAGCGGTGAGGGGGTGGGTGATCTCGGGGCGCAGGGCTCCCCCGCCGGCCACGAGGATGCCGCGCCGCAGGGCGCCGGCGGTGAGCGAGGTGCGGTCGCCGCGGCGGATCGCGGTCAGCATCGCGGCCACCGCGTCGACGATCTGCTCGGGCGCCGTCGCCCCGTCGAGGTCGCTGGTCCCCGGAGCCGTGCGGTGTGCGTCGGTGACGACGCCGTCGCACAGCAGCACCACCTCGGTGAGATGGGCGCCGATGTCCACCACCACCAGCACCCGGGACATGTCCGCGCCCGCGGCCAGGGCGATGCACCGGGCGCTGGGCACGGTCAGGACGCTGCGGGGCCGCAGCACCTCCACTGCGGCACGGGCCCGGGCGCGGTAGGCGACGCCGTCCAGGACGGGCGTGGTCACGATGACCAGGGGCGGGTGAAGCGGGGCAGCCGGTTGCCGAGCAGACGCTGGAGCATCCGGGAACAGCCCGGGGTGTCGATGATGGTGCCGCGCTGGACGGGGTGGAGCGCGCCGGCCCCGGAGAAGGTGACCGTGGGCACGTCGACGACCGTGCCCTTGCCGGCGGGCCGGACGCGGGTGCGGGCACTGCCCATGTCCAGGGCGATGCCGCAGCAGCGCCGGCACAGCGGCCACGGCCGGTGACGGGCCGGGACGCCGGACAGGTCCCGGCCGCCGGTCACGGCTGTGCCTCCTTGACCTGCTGGCAGCGGGCGCAGTAGCGGGCCTGCGGCACGATCATGAGCCGTTCGCGTTCGATCGGGCGCCGGCACAGGTGGCAGGCGCCGTAGGAGCCTTCGTCCATGCGGGTGAGGGCCGCTTCGACGTCGGTGAGGACCATGCGGGCGGAGGCGGCGAGTTTGACGCGGACCTCGATCTGCGCGGCGGCCCGCTGCCGGAGCCGGTCATCGGCCCGGGAGGTGACCGGCCCGCCGAGCAGGAGCAGTTGCTCCTGGCGGAAGAGGCGCTGCTCGTGGAGGTTCTCGCGCAGCGCGGCGAGGTCCTCGGCCGACAGGTGCGTCGTGCTCTCTTCGACGGTCTGGTGGTTCACCACGTCACCCCTTTGCGGCAGGGCGTAGGAGGTCGGTAAGGGCGGGGTCAGGCCGTGCGGCGGCGGCAGGCGACGCAGTGGCGGGTGTAGGGCAGGATCTCGAGCCGCTCCGCGGGAACGGGCTTCGCGCAGCCCACGCAGATGCCGTAGGTGCCGTCGTCGATGCGGGTGAAGGCTTCCTCGATCTCCTGGAGCACCCCTTCCATCGCGGTCCTCTGCGCGGACAGCAGGTGATCGTCCGAGCCACGCGCGGTCTCGTCGAGGGCGTGCAGCTGTGCCAGCCGGGATGCGCGAGCGTGTTCCAGGCGCCGGCGGGCCTCGTGCGGGTGGGGCTCGGCCCGGGTGACGTCGAGCGACATGGTCGGTCCTTTCTCGGCGGCGGACGCCGGGTGCGCGGGGCGGTCATGCGCGGCGGGCGGCCCGGCGGCGTGGCCGGGCCGCCCGTCCGCTGCCGGGTGGTCGTGTGAGCTCCAGCCTCGCCCGGTCCGCGACGGATGCCCATCGGGCGCGGGCCCCATTTGCACCGGGGCGAGGGACCCATGCGGCCGCGCCATGGGGGGTGCGCTCCCGGGGGAATGGGGGCCAGGGCCCATTTACGGGGCGCGTGGGAAGAGGGCAGCCTGGCCACAGGCTTGCTCAAGCGCCCGGGCCGTGAACGCGGTGGGCTCCGCGATGCCCGACAGTGGAGGTGAGACAGAGTTCGTAGAAGGGGAGGCGCAGGGACGGTGTCCTTGTTCTGGCGGATCTTCGCACTCAACGCCGTGGTGCTGGGCGCGGCCACGGCCTTGCTGCTGTGGGCTCCGGTGACCGTCTCGGTGCCGGTGCTGCTGACCGAGGCGGTGATCCTGGTCGGCGGCCTGGCCGTGATGCTCGTCGCGAACGCCGCGCTGCTGCGGCTCGGCCTGGCCCCGCTGGACCGGCTCACGAAGCTGATGACCACCGTTGACCTGCTGCGCCCCGGCCAGCGCCTGCCCGCTTCCGGGGGCGGCGGGGTCGCCGAGTTGATCCGCACCTTCAACGCCATGCTGGAACGGCTGGAGCAGGAGCGGGCCGCCAGCAGCGCCCGGGCCCTGCTGGCCCAGGAGGCGGAACGCCGGCGCATCGCCCAGGAGCTGCACGACGAGGTCGGCCAGAGCATGACCGCGATTCTGCTGGGGCTCAAGCGCTCCGCGGACGACGTACCGGAGCCGCAGCGCAGGGAGTTGCAGGAACTGCAGGAGATCACCCGGGCCAGCCTGGACGAGGTGCGCCGCCTGGTGCGCCGGCTGCGGCCCGGCGTGCTGGACGATCTGGGCCTGGTCAGCGCGCTGACCTCGCTCAGCGAGGACTTCGCCACCCATACCGGGCTGCTGGTCACGCGCCGCTTCGACACCGACCTGCCCCCGCTGGCCCCGGAGACGGAGCTGGTCCTCTACCGCGTCGCGCAGGAGTCACTGACCAACGTCGCCCGCCACGCGGACGCCGGCCGGGTCACCGTCGCGCTGCGCCGTGCCGACGACGGCGTGGTGCTGACCGTGACCGACGACGGCAGCGGCATCGAGGCACCCCGCGAGGGCGCCGGCATCCGCGGCATGCGCGAGCGGGCCCTGCTCGCCGGGGGCCGCCTCGACATCACCCCGGCGCCCCGGGCCGGCACCCGGGTCCGGCTCACCGCCCCGCTCGCAAGGAAGCAGCCCTGACCATGCCCGACACGGCCATGCCCGCTCCGACGGACTCCGGCACGATCCGCATCCTGCTCGCCGACGACCACGCGCTGGTCCGCCGCGGCGTGCGGCTCATCCTGGACCAGCAACCGGACCTGGACGTGGTGGCCGAAGCCGGTGACGGGGCCGAGGCCATCGAGCTGGCCCGCACCCACGATGTCGACCTGGCCGTGCTCGACATCGCCATGCCGCGTCTGACCGGTTTGCAGGCCGCCCGCGAACTGGCCTCTGTGAGGCCGGACTTGCGGATCCTGATGCTCACCATGCACGACAACGAGCAGTACTTCTTCCAGGCTTTGAAGGCGGGCGCGAGCGGGTATGTGCTGAAGTCGGTGGCCGACCGGGACCTGGTCGCCGCCTGCCGGGCCGCCATGCGGGACGAGCCCTTCCTGTATCCCGGCGCGGTCACCGCCCTGATCCGCAACTACCTGGACCGGGCCCGCCGCGGCCAGGAGGACCCGGACCGGATCCTCACGCCCCGCGAGGAGGAGGTCCTCAAGCTGGTCGCCGAGGGCCACTCGTCCAAGGAGATCGCCGACCTGCTGTTCATCAGCATCAAGACCGTCCAGCGCCACCGCGCCAACCTGCTCCAGAAACTCGGCCTGCGCGACCGTCTCGACCTCACCCGGTACGCGATCCGCGCCGGACTGATCGAGCCCTGACCGGAGGCCGGCCCGGCCCGCACGCCACGACGAGAGGGGGGACGGTGCCTCACAGCGCGCGCACGGCGTCCGGCGTCGGCAGCGCCCGGTCCCCCCAGCGGATCGCGGCGCTCCCTGCGGTCCTCCTCCTCGCGGTGCTCGCCGCCCTCGGCATCGCCGCCCCGGCGCCCGGCACAGCGGGCGCGTGGGTGTCGGCAGCGCCCGCGGCGACGGCCCCCCAGCGGTACGACGAGACGCGCGCCGGCGACGGATGTGACGCCGTCCGCGCCGTCCGGGCGGCCATCCGTCACGAGCAGCACAGCGAGCACCCGGGGACGCGCGGACACCTCGGCGTCTGCGGCCGGCGTGCCGACGTCACCCCCGGCCGGGTTCCGGGCCCACCGCAGGCTCCGAGCCGGCACCTGCCCTGCTCGCAGCCGCTCACGGACCAGGAGCAGGGGCGCGCGCCCCCGGTGTCCTCCGGCACCTGACGCCCCGTCCCCTTCCCATCCCGACCCGCCCCGCCGCGGCCCGCGCCGGCCGCTGCCGAGGTGTGCCTGCCGGAGGTTCCCGTTGAACCGTTCCCTGCGTGTGAGGGCGTTGCTCGCCCTCGCCGTGCTCGCCCTGTCCCTGTACGTCGCCGCCACCGTGCCGGTCCGCCTCGGACTCGACCTGCGCGGTGGGACACAGATCGTGCTGGAGACCCGCTCCACCCCCACGGCCGACGCCGACAGCGCGGCCACCGACCGCACCCTGGAGGTGCTGCGCGGCCGCATCGACGCGCTCGGCGTCGCCGAACCCACCCTGGTGCGCTCCGGCGATCACCGGATCATCGTCGAACTGCCCGGCGTGCAGGACCCGAAGAAGGCCGCCGAGGTCCTGGGCCGGACCGCGCAGCTCACCTTCCATCCCGTGGTCGGCGCCCCGCATGACGGCGACGATCCGTCCCGGCCCCTGCCGAAGCGGCCCGGGCAGCGCGTCCTGCCCGACGAGTCCGGAACTCCGCTGCGTCTCGCCCCCGCGTCCCTGACCGGCGAGGACGTCAAGGAGGCCGCCGCCCGGTTCGACCAGCAGGGTGGTGCCGGATGGCACGTCACCGTCGGCTTCGAGGGTGACGGCCGGGCCGGCTGGGCCCGCCTGACCGGCGAGGCCGCCTGCGCGGCGCCGGGTGATGCGGCGCGGCGGGTGGCCATCGTCCTCGACGACAAGGTGATCTCCTCCCCCCAGGTCGATCCGTCCATCGCCTGCGGGACCGGCATCCGGGACGGTGCCACCCGGATCACGGGTTCGTTCAGCCCCGACGAGGCCCGCGAACTGTCCCTGCTCATCAACGGCGGGGCTCTGCCCGTGCCCGTCGAGACCGTCGAACAGCGCACCGTCGGCCCCACCCTCGGCCAGCAGGCCATCACGGCCAGCGCCTGGGCGGCCGTCATCGGCACCGCGCTGACCTCGCTGTTCATCGTCGTCGTCTACCGGCTGCTGGGCGCCCTCGCCGCCCTCGCCCTGGCCTGCTACGGCCTGGTGTCCTACGCCGCCCTGGCCGCGCTGGGGGCCACGCTGACCCTGCCGGGCCTGGCCGGCTTCGTCCTGGCCATCGGCATGGCCGTGGACGCCAACGTGCTGGTCTTCGAGCGGGCGCGCGAGGAGTACGCGGCACGCCGCCGGCCCAGCATCCGCTCGGCGCTCACGGCCGGCTTCCGCAACGCCTTCAGCGCGATCGCCGACTCCAACATCACCACCCTGATCGCGGCCGCTCTGCTGTTCTTCCTGGCTTCCGGGCCCGTGCGCGGCTTCGGCGTCACCCTCGGCATCGGTGTGCTCGCCTCCATGTTCAGCGCCCTGGTCATCAGCCGGGTGCTCGCCGAGATCGCCGCGAGCCGGCCGGGCCTGCGCCGCCGCCCGCGTCTCACCGGCATCGCCTCCACCGGCGCGGTCCGCGACCGCCTCACCCGCCGCAACCCGCTCCTGATGCGTCGCCCGCGCCGCTGGCTGGCCAGCTCGGCGGCCGTGCTCGCGCTGGCCGGCTCGGGTCTGGCGGTGCGCGGCGTCGACCTCGGAGTGGAGTTCACCGGAGGCCGCCTCATCGAGTACTCCACCAGCAGCACCGTCGATCCCGGCCGGGTCCGGACCGCCCTCGCCGACGCCGGGTTCCCCCGCGCGGTGGTGCAGTCGTCCGGCGACACGGGTCTGACGGTGCGTACCGAACCCCTGACCGGCGCCGAGGAGGAAGAGGTCACGAGCGCCCTGCGCGAGGTCGCCGGCCCGGCGGACAAGGTGCGCGACGAGATGATCGGCCCCAGCCTCGGCAAGGAGCTGCGCCAAGGCGCGTTGATCGCGCTCGCCGTCGCCCTGGGGGCGCAGTTGGTCTATCTGGCGGCGCGCTTCCGCTGGGTGCTCGGCTCCGCCGCGGTGGTCGCCCTCGTCCACGACGTGGTCATTCTGCTCGGCATCTTCGCCTGGCTGGGCAAGCCCGTCGACGGGGTGTTCCTGGCGGCCCTGCTCACCGTCATCGGCTACTCGGTCAACGACTCCGTCGTCCTCTTCGACCGCGTCCGGGAACTGGACCGGCGCGGCCCCGGGTCGCCGTTCTCCGAGGTCGTGAACCGGGCGATCCTGCGGACCCTGCCCCGCACGGTGAACACCGGTATCGGCGCGGCGTTCATGCTCACCGCGCTCGCCGTACTGGGTGGCTCCTCGCTCTCGGACTTCGCCCTGGCGCTGCTCATCGGCCTCGCCGTCGGGACGTACTCCTCGGTGTTCACCGCGGCTCCCCTGGCGATCGCGCTGCACGCCCGCTCGCGCCGCCGGAAGCCGTCCCCGGAGGGCGCCGCGGTCACGGCGTGAGCCGGTCCAGCGCGGCCAGGACCGGGGCCACGCCGTCCTCCCCGGCCAGGCCGCGGGCCAGCTCCCGGGCGCGGGCGCGGTGCCGGGGCTCGCCCGTGGCACGGCGCAGCGCGGGGGCGAGTGTGCCGGCGGTGAGGCGCCGCAGGGGGACGGCGCACGGGGCCGTCCCCAGGGCGACCAGGCGCGCCGCCCAGAAGCCGCCGTCGAACTGCACCGGCACCGGGATCGTGGGGACGCCCGCGCGCAGGACGGCGGCGGTGGTGCCGGCTCCGGCATGGTGGACGACGGCGGCCGTGCGGGGGAACAGCAGTGCGTGCGGCACGTCGCCCACCGTGATCACGTCGTCGTCGCCGCTGTGGGCGGTGAGGCCCGCCCAGCCCTGCTGGACGATGCCGCGCAGTCCCGCTGTCCGCAGCGCGCGCACGATCTCGGCGCTGAGGTGACCGGGGTCCGGCACCGTCGCGCTGCCCAGTCCGACGAACACCGGCGGGGGCCCGGCGGCAAGGAACTCCTCGACTTCGCCGGGCAGGCTGCGGGTGTCGTGCGGCCACCAGTACCCGGCGATCTCCAGTCCGGGGCGCCAGTCCTGGGGGCGGGGCACCACCCGCTCGCTGAATCCGTGCAGCACGGGCCAGTGGGCCCGCTCGTGGATCCGGCGGCTCGCGGAGGGACTGCGCAGGGCCATGCCGTGCCGGGTGCGCAGCCGGTGCATGGCCTGGGTGAAGACCCGGTCGACGGCGGAGATCACGGCCCGTCCGCCCAAGTGGTTGCCCAGCGTGCCGAGCGAGCGTCCACCGAGCATGGGCGCGCCGAACTCGCGTGTCGGATGCTGGGGTTGGAGGAACAGGCCCAGGCTGGGCAGGTGCAGCCCCTCGGCGATGGCACGGCCCAGCGGTGCCACGGCTCCGGCTGCCAGGACGACGTCGGCGCCGCGGGCCGCCTGGACGAGGGAGTCGGTCATCTCCTCCGCCGCGGACCGGGCCATCGACGCCGCCCGCAGCAGCTTGCCGAGGCCGGTGGTGCTGGCGTGCAGCCCTCGGCCGCGGTCGGAGTGGGACACGGCGTGCGGGTCGACCGGGGTCGGGTGGAAGCGCACCCCCGATCCGGCGGCCAGGGGTTCGAACAGGCCGTGGGTGGCGAGCGTGACCTCGTGTCCGCTTCGCGCCAGCCCCACGCCGAGCCCGGTGTACGGCGCGACGTCGCCGCGCGATCCAGCCGTCATGATCACCACGCGCATGGGTCCAGTGTGGACCGGCCGCGCGGGCGCCACACGGCGCATGACCGCACGTGGACGAAAATCGCCGGTGTGGGTGCTTTCCGGCCGGTTCCGCTCACGGCGGGCCGGTGTCCAGTGCGCCGAGGAGCCGGGTGGCGGCCTGGCGCAGGCGCGACGAGGCGTCCTCGGCGAGAGCCTCCAGCCGGCCGCGGGCCGTCTCGCTGCCGGGGGGCAGTGCACCTCCGGCCTCCGTCCAGCGTTCGAGACCGAGGACGGCTTCGTAGCGGACCGGTTCGTGCGGGTCGTCGAGGCGGCCCAGGAAGCGCCGTACGTCGTGGTGGGCGTGCTCGTCGGCCGGGTCGTCGCCGTCGAGCAGGGACAGCGCGGCGGCCAGGACCTCGCCGGAGGGGGCGTTGTCCGCGAGGCGGCGCAGGTCGGGCAGGGCCTGGGTGAGGCCGTCGAGCGCGTTGCGGGTGCGCCAGGTGTGCCGGTCGTCGGTGGCCAGATGGTCGGTCAGGGCCCAGGCCACGGGGTGGCGCTCCCAGGGGCGGAGGCCGTTCTCGACGCAGGTCTCCAGGCCGTCGAGCACGCCCGCGCGCAGCACGTCGTCGGGGTCGTCCAGGAGGGACAGCAGGAGCCACACCGCGTCCCAGCGGCCGGCGGTCCCGACGGCGGCGGCCGCGGCGGCCCGGGTGTGGGGGGAGAGCGCCTTGTCGGTCAGGGCCGCACGGAGATGCGGGGCGGCCGTGCCGGGGTCCACGGCGCCCAGGGCCCGCGCGGCCGCGGGTCCGGCGACGGGGTCGGGCAGCCACCGCACGGCGGCGTCGGCCACGTGGTCGTCGCCCAGCCCTCTGAGCCCCCGCAGCAGTCCCGCGGCGACCTCGGGGTGCTCCTCGGTGCGCAGGGCCGTGGCCAGCTTGTCCTGTACCTGCTGTTGTTCCACGGGGAACAGGCGCCGGGCGGCCTGGATCCGTACCGCGGGCGTCGGGTCGTGGAGCCCTGTGAGCAGTGAGTCGAGGAGCTGCTCGGTGCAGCGTTCCGGCAGCCATTCCAGGGCACGCGCGCGGGCGGCACCCGTGCCCCGGCGGGCCGTCCGCATCACTTCCGCCCGTACGGCCGGGTCTTCACCGCAGGTGTGCAGCAGGTTCCGGGCCCGCCCCCACACGGCGGGGTCCGGGTCACCGAGCAGGGCGGCCAGGGCGGTGGCGTCCCCGGGCACGCCCAGGGCCGACAGCCCGTCCAGGGCGTTGATCCGGACGTGGTGGTCCGGATCGGAGAGCAGGCGGGCGAAGGCCCGGGTGATCGCCGGCCCGCCGAGTCCGAGCCGGGCGGCGGCGACCGAGGCCCTGCGCCGTACGTCCGCATGCGCGTCGCCCATCAGGACGGGCAGCACCTCCGCGCCGGCCTCCGGGACGCCGAGCCGGCCCAGGCCCAGGGCGGCGGCCGCACGCACGGCCGGGTCTTCACCGCAGGTGTGCAGCAGGTTCCGGGCCCGCCCCCACACGGCGGGGTCCGGGTCACCGAGCAGGGCGGCCAGGGCGGTGGCGTCCCCGGGCACGCCCAGGGCCGACAGCCCGTCCAGGGCGTTGATCCGGACGTGGTGGTCCGGATCGGAGAGCAGGCGGGCGAAGGCCCGGGTGATCGCCGGCCCGCCGAGTCCGAGCCGGGCGGCGGCGACCGAGGCCCTGCGCCGTACGTCCGCATGCGCGTCGCCCATCAGGACGGGCAGCACCTCCGCGCCGGCCTCCGGGACGCCGAGCCGGCCCAGGCCCAGGGCGGCGGCCGCACGCACGGCCGGGTCTTCACCGCAGGTGTGCAGCAGGTTCCGGGCCCGCCCCCACACGGCGGGGTCCGGGTCACCGAGCAGGGCGGCCAGGGCGGTGGCGTCCCCGGGCACGCCCAGGGCCGACAGCCCGTCCAGGGCGTTGATCCGGACGTGGTGGTCCGG
>NZ_WWIC01000119.1:0-49156 GCF_009872555.1 Streptomyces sp. SID5643 | reverse complement strand
GTGCCCGGGGGTGGCGGGCAGCGCGTACGTCGTCGGGTGGCCGGTCTCGGCGGCCGCGTACGGGCCGGGGCCGGTACGCGTGGGCGCGGACGAGGGGTTCGGCCGCAGCGGCGGGGAGACCTCGGGCAGCGGCTCGGGCAGGCCCCGCCAGGCGCCCCCGGAGAACCACTCGGCGGCCTGCTCGGCGGAGGGCCGGTCCTCGGGCTGCTTGGCGAGCAGCCCGAGCAGGTAGTTCTCGAACGCCGGGGGCAGTTGGGCGACACCGAGCTCGCGGGGTGGCACGGGTGCCGAGTCGAGGTGCTGGTGCAGGAGAGCCACGGCGGTGTCGGCCTGGAACGGCGGGCGGCCGCTGAGGAGCTGGTAGAGCACACAGCCCAGGGAGTACATGTCCGAGGCGGGCCCCGCGGGCTTGCCCAGGGCCCGTTCGGGCGCGAGGTAGAGGCCGGTGCCGACGATCTGACCGGTGGCGGTGAGCGCGGCACCGGGGTCGTCGAGGAACCGCGCGATGCCGAAGTCGCCGATCTTCAGCGTGCCGTGGGTGTCCAGCAGCAGGTTGGCGGGTTTGACGTCGCGGTGCACGATGCCCTGCGCGTGCGCCGCGGCGAGCCCCGCGGACGCCTGGGCGGCGAGGCGGGCCACCTCTTCGGCGGGCAGCGGGCCGGAGCCGGACAGCACTCCGGCGAGGCTGTCACCCTCGACCAGCTCCATCACCAGGTACAGCCGGTTGTCGTACTCGCCGAAGTCCAGGACGCCGACCACGTTGGGGTGGTTGAGACGCCCGGCGGTCTGCGCCTCCAGACGGAACCGGGAGGTCGCCGTGGCGTCGGTGTCCTGGGGGAGCAGCAGCTTGAGGGCCACCGCTCTGGCGAGCGTCTCGTCGTACGCACGCCAGACCTCTCCCATTCCACCGCGTCCGATCTCAACTTCCAGCCGGTAGCGGCCCGCTAGCAGCACTCGTCCTCGTCTCATGCGTGTGGGAAGGTCGTCGCCGCAGGCCGAACTCCCCGCTTACGCACGGGGATTGGTGGGGGGTGCCGCAGCCGACCCAGGATACTGGCGCGGCGTGACCACCGATCTCCGCAGCGGTGTCTTCCCGGGGTGCGGCTGCCGGAAATCCCGGAGCGAAGGCGTCGCACGCCGGGGTGACGCTCCCGCGCGCCCGGTTGCCCACGCGCCCAGTGGCCCACACGCCCGGTTGCCCGGCGTCACCGGTGCCCCGGGTCAGGCCGCCGTGCCCGCCTCCTCCTCCCGGCGCGGCAGCACGGCCACCGCCAGGGCCGGTACGGCCGCGAGGACCAGCCACGGCACGGCCGTCGGCAGGCCCAGGTCGAGCAGGAAGCCGGTGGCCGCGCTGCCGGCCAGGACGATCAGCCCGGAGACGGACGACAGCGCCCCCGTGTACAGCCCGAGCCGGCCCTCTTCGGCGAGGTCGGGCACCCAGGCGCGGGCGGCGGGCACGACCAGCATCTGCCCCACGGTGAGCAAGATCACGAAGCCTGCGGCCGGAAGCAGTCCGGCGGCTCCCGTCCAGCCGGCCGGCCGGGCCGCGGCCACCACCGCGAAACCGGACGCGATCAGCAGCAGCCCCGCGGTCATGGAGCGGCGCAGATCGAGCCGGTCGCCCGCCCAGCGGGTCACCGGCAGCTGGGTGAACACCACCAGCACGGAGGACAGTGCGAAGAGCCAGGACAACGGCGCCTGCGAGCCCGCCGCGCGCTGTACCTCGTCCGGCAGGGCGAGGTAAAGCTGGTTGTAGGCGAGCAGATAAGTGCCGTAGGCGCCGCACAGGGCGAGGAAGCGGCGGTTGCGCAGCAGGGCCCGGGCCCCGCCCCGCTCCCGGACGCGGACCCGGCCGGGGATGTGCTGCGGCATCAGCCACAGGTGCCCGGCGAGGACCAGGACGAAGACCGCGGCACCGGCGAGACACGCGGTGCGGAAGTCGACGGCGAGCAGCAGCGCGCCGAGCAGCGGCCCGACGAACGCACCGGCCTGGCCCGCCACGCTGAACAGGGCGAGGACCCGGGTGCGCGGGCCGTGCCCGTCCTCCTCCCAGGCCACCGCCTGGCGGGCCACCTCCGACTCCACGGCGGGGGAGAACAGCGCCGCGGCGAAACCGATCACCAGCACCGCCCCGATCACCGTCCAGCTCGCCTGCGCGTAGCCGAGCCAGACGAACCCGGCGATCCGCAGCACGCAGCCCGCCAGCACGACGGGCCGCACCCCGAACCGGTCGACGAGCCAGCCGCCGACCACGAACAGCCCCTGCTGGCTGAAGGTACGCAGCCCGAGCACGAACCCGACCAGCCACCCGGCCATGCCGATCGCCGTGCCGAGGTGCTCGGCGAGGAACGGCAGGACGGCGTAGAAGCCGATGTTGAAGGCGAGCTGGGTGAGGATCAGCAGCCGCAGCAGCGGCGACAGTTCCTTGCAGAGCCGCCAGGTGCTCTCCCGCGGACGCTCGGGCAGGGCGGCGTCTGCCGTTCGGGCGGTCCGGCGGGACAGCAGACGGGACATGAGGTCGGTCATTGTTCTTCCGTTGGTGAAGGGGACACGGACGTCAGGTCGGCGCTGGGTCGCCCCGGTCGCCGCGGCGGGACCGGGGCGACCCGGTCCGCGGGCGGTCCGGCCGGGCCGACGGGCCGGGTACGCCGCCGGGGCAGCCGTGCGCCGCCCGCGGCCGTCACCGCGAGCGCGCCGAGCAGGGCGAGTACGGCTGCGGGGAAGAGGACGGCCCACGGTGCGCGCTCGGCGTACGGCTGGTTCTCGGCGAGCAGCAGGCCCCAGTCGGGGGACGGCGGCCGGGCGCCCAGCCCGAGGAAGCCGAGTGCGGCCAGGCTCAGTGCGATGCCCGGGAGCCGGAGCAGGGCGTGCCGGGCGACCGGGGGCGCGACGGCGCGCAGCAGTTCGCGCACGAGCAGGTACCGGCGGCCGGCACCCAGCGCCCGGGTGGCCGTCAGATGGGTGGTCGCGCGTTCCTGCCGCAGCAGGGCGGAGGTGTGCGCGGCCAGCGGGGACCAGGCCACCACGGCCACGGCGAGTGCGGGTGTCCAGGGGCCGCTGCCCATGACGCCGGTGACGATGAGCCCGGCCAGTACGGGCGGGACGGCACTGAGGGTCTCGACCAGCGGCCCCGACAACCTCGGCAGCAGGCCCAGCAGCAGCCCGGTGACGAGGGCGGCGGCGCTCACCGCCAGGGCGGTGCCGAGGGTGGTCAGGGCACCGTGGGAGACCCGGGCGAGCAGGTCCCGGCCGAGCGCGTCGGTGCCGAAGGGGTGGTCGAGCGAGGGGGCTCGCAGCCGGGCGAGCGTGTCCAGGACGATCGGGTCGCGGGGCAGCCCGGCCCCGATGACGGCGATCAGCAGTACCGCGTAGAGCAGGGGGAGCGTGCGGGGCGCGGGCGGCCGGGGCCGGTGCAGGGACCGCAGGGCGCCGTCGCGCAGAGCCGGGCCGATCAGCAGCCGGGCGGCGACCCGGGCGAGAGCACCGGCGGTGGCGGCGAGCAGAACGAGGGCGAGGGTGCCGGTCTGCAGGACGGGCAGGTCCTGGGAGAGGGCGGCGCGCAGGGTGAGCCGGCCGACGCCCGGGATGTCGAAGACCTGCTCGACGGCGACCGAGCCGCCGGTCAGCCCGACCACGAACAGCGCCAGATTGGGCAGGAGTCCGGGCACGCAGCGGCGCACCGCCTGCCGGGCCACCGACTTCGGCGGGACACCGCGTGCCGCGGCCGCCACGGCCCACGGCTCCGCGAACGCGCCGGGCAGCAGGTCGTCGAGCATCCGTCCCAGGACCGCTCCGGCGGGCAGGCCGACGGCGAGCGAGGGCAGCACCATCCACCGCGGCCCGTACCAGCCAAGGGCGGGCAGCCATCCCAGTTGCACACCGATCACCGAGACCAGCACCGAGGCGACGAGGAACTCGGGCAGCGCGGCCAGCACGGCCGTCGCCGTCCCACCGGGGCGACGGTCGGCGAGCTCGCCCCGCGCGCCCAGCCGGAGCGTGCGGGCGCAGACGGCGGCGGTCGTGGCCGCGGCGACCACGAGGGCCCCGGCCATCAGCAGCAGCGACACGCCGAGCGCCGGTGCGAGGCCCGGCAGCACCGGGGCGCCGGACACCCAGGACG
Organism: Streptomyces sp. SID5643; assembly: GCF_009872555.1. Classification (NCBI taxonomy): domain Bacteria; kingdom Bacillati; phylum Actinomycetota; class Actinomycetes; order Kitasatosporales; family Streptomycetaceae; genus Streptomyces; species Streptomyces sp. SID5643. The sequence goes on along the minus strand of NZ_WWIC01000119.1, from coordinate 45,036 downwards.
TGCCCGCGTCCCCGTGCAGCAGCCCGCCCAGCCAGCGGCCGAGCAGTGCCGGCGGACCGTCGTCGAGGCCCAGTTGGTCCCGGATGGCGCGCAGCGTCTCCGGATCGGGGTCGCGGTCCGCCGACCGGGCGCGGAGCACGGTCAGCGCGGGGTCGGTGCGCGACAGCCACGGCAGCAGGCCGATCCCGCACACCAGGCAGGCCACGAGCACGGTCCGCCACAGCAGCGTCGGTACACCACCGCGCGCGAGGGCGCGCAGCGCGGCCGCCGCGCCGTACATCGGGGGTGTCTTCGAGCTGCTCAGCGCCGGGTCCCCGTACCTGCGGGGGTGCGCGCCGTGCCGACGGCACCCCGACCGGTCGTAACGTACATGAATATCGTTTTCATCAAGTGAACGGTACTTCGAAATGCACCACTCCGCTGCCCCCGCCGGGCACTTCCTCCCGCTCGTCGCACACCACCTTGCCCAGTGCCTCCCACAGGCCCAGTGCGCCGGGGGAGTGCGGGTAGGTGTGCAGGTACACGGACCGGTATCCGCCGTCCGCCCGGGCGAACTCCAGCAGGCGGTCCACGAGTTGCCTGGCCAGTCCGCGCCGCCGGTGCTCGGGGCGCACGTACACCCGCCGCAGTTGCGCCGTCTCCCCCGAAGGGAAGCGCTCGGCCAGCCGGCGGGGGTTCGGCGGGTGCGCGGGGCCGCGCGCGTCCAGGGCCGCGGTGGCCGCCACCGTGCCGTCCCGCTCGTCCACCGCCACCAGGAGGGTGTGCCGGGGCGGCGTGACGTAGAAGGGCACCGGATCGATGATGTCGGCGTGCCAGTGCGGCACGTAACCGGTGCCGAAGTCGCGGTACACGGCGTCGAGCATCACCGCCCGGGCCCCGTCGATGTCGGCCGCCGCGGCTTCCCTGATGCTGTACTCGCGCATTTGCGCATCATATGCAAGAGGATTCCGGGGTTCAGCCGGGGGCCGCCGGTGTGATGTGGCTCAGCACGCACAGCCAGCGGCCCCGGCGCCGTACGAACACGTCGGTCGTCCACTCGTCGGCGTCGTGGCGCTCGCCCTGGTAGTGGGCCGTGTTCGTCAGCCGCCCGGTCACCACGGCCGTGTCGCCGTAGACGCGGATCCTCGGATCCGTTGTGAGGTCCATCGTCGAGTGGGTGAGTGCACCGGACTCCACCAGGGAGAGGAACCTCTCCTTCGGGTCGATCCCGGAATCGGAGACGATGACCCACTCGTCCGCCATGAAGGCCGCGATGCGTGCGGGGTCGTTGGAGACGATCGCCTCGGCCCAGCCCCTGGCCAGCCGGGCGAGCTGCCGTGTGTCCTCGGAATCGGGCTCTCGGTTCATGTCGTGACCGTGGCCGGGCCGGAGCGGTGTGCGGGGTGGCCGGTTCAGGTCACGGACGGGGCGAGCACCACGAAGTCGGCGCCGGCCGGGTCGAGGCAGACGGCGAGGCGGCCGACGCCCTCCATGTCCTCGGGGCCCATCTGTACCGTTCCGCCGTTCCCGGCGACCTCGGCCACCGCCGCGTCGCAGTCCTCGACGGCGAAGACGGGGTGCCAGTACGGCCGCCCGCCCGTCATGGCCAGGTCCTCCTTGCGGAGCTGCATCAGCCCGCCGTGCATCCGGTCCTCGGAGAGCCCTGAGGGGGTGATCAGCGTGTACGTGCCGGCGTCGCCCGGCAGCGGCATGTCGCTGAACTGCCAGTCGAAGAGGGCGCCGTAGAACTCCCGCGCACCGGCGGCGTCGCTCGTGTACAGCTCGGTCCACGACAGGGAGCCCGGCTCGTCGACCAGTTCCATGCCCTTGTTCGTACCGGGCTGCCAGACGGCGAACTGGCCGCCCAGCGGGTCGCTGTATTGCGCCATCCGGCCCCAGTCGTCGAGGTCCATCGGTGCGACCCGCACGGTGCCGCCCGCCTCTTGCACGGCCTGCGTCGTGGCGTCCGCGTCGGAGACGCAGTAGTAGAGCATCCAGGCCGATCGCGCGCCCTCCTCGGTGAGCTTGCCGAGCCCGGCGACGACCTTGCCGTCCTTCTTGAACATCCCGCCCTCGAAGTCCTCGCTCTCGCCCATGGACTCGTAGTCCCACCCGAGGACGGCACCGTAGAAGGCGGCGGCGGCCGGGACGTCCGGAGCGCCCAGGTCGAGCCAGCAGGGGGAACCGGGGACGTACTCCGTCGTGATCATGGCGATGCTTCCCTTCGGCGGGGGCTGTGTGCCCAGCGTGACACCGAGCACAGCTCGCCGCCCGTCGGCCGCTGTCCGTTCGGGGGACCCCCGCAGGGATGCCGGGACTGCCTCAGTGGACGGACAGTCCGCCGTCGACGAAGAGGGACTGGCCGGTGACGTAGGCCGACGCGGCACTCGCCAGGAAGACCGCCGCGCCCGCGAAGTCCTCGGCGAGACCGTTGCGCCCGATCATCGTGCGGGCGGCGAGGGCGGCCACCTTCTCCGGGTCCGACGACAGCCGGGCGTTGAGCGGTGTCATGACGAAACCCGGCACGAGGACGTTGCAGGTGACGCCGCGCGGCGACCACGCCTCGGCCTGGGAGCGCGCCAGTGCCTCCAGGGCGCCCTTGGAGGCACCGTAGGCGCCGCTCTGGACGAACGCGCGGTGCGCCTGCTGGGAGCTGATGTGGATGATCCGCCCGTACCCGCGCTCCGCCATGCCGGGTCCGAAGCGCTGCCCCAGCAGGAACGGCGCCTCCAGGTTGACGGCCATCGTGGCGTCCCAGACGTCCTCGCCGAGTTCGTCCATCGGCGGCCGCAGGTTGATTCCGGCGCTGTTGACGAGAATGTCGGGCTCCCCGAAGGCCTCGACCGCGCGCTCCGCGGCCGTCCGCACGCCGTCGCGGGTGCTCAGGTCCGCGCTGACCCACGCGGCGCGGCAGCCCTCGGCCGTCAGTTCCGCGACCGTCGCCGTCAGTCCGGCCTCGCCGCGGGCCACGACCACCACGCTCGCCCCGGCCCGCGCCAGGGCGCCGGTGATGGCGCGCCCGATGCCGGAACTGCCGCCCGTGACCACCGCGACCCGGCCCTCCAGGGAGAACAGCCCGGAAAGGTAGGCCTGTGCGGGCGAGGGCGGCGGTGTCGGCTGCGCCGGGGGGAGGGGATGTGTCGTCATGACGATCAAGTCTAGGTGGCACCTATACCCCCCAGGGGTATAGGGTGGGTGTCATGGACCACACCGCTCATGAACCTGAGAAACATGCGCACGGGGCCGCGTCCTGGGGAACCGCCGTCAGGGCGACCCTGCACTGTCTGACCGGATGCGCGGTCGGCGAGATCCTCGGCATGGTCATCGGCACGTCACTGGGGTGGGCCAACGTGCCCACCATGGTTCTGGCGATCGGGCTCGCGTTCCTTTTCGGCTACTCGTTCACCCTGTTCGCCGTCCTGCGGTCCGGCATCGGCCTCAAGGCCGCGATCAGGATCGCCCTCGCCGCGGACACGGTCTCGATCGCCGTGATGGAACTCGTGGACAACGCGATCATCGCGCTCACCCCGGGCGCCATGGACGCCCATCTGTCGGACGGCCTCTTCTGGTCCGCGCTCCTGGGCGGTTTCGTGGTCGCCTTCCTGATCACGACCCCGGTCAACAAATGGATGATCGGCCGCGGCAGGGGGCACGCCGTGGTGCACGCCCACCACTGACGCGCCGTCACCCGCGTGACGCCTCAGCCCTTGAGCAGGCGCACCTGGCCGTCGGGGAGCTTCGGCCACCAGTGGTGGTGGCGGCGGTAGACCTCGGGGTCCCGCCCGGCCAGCAGCGCCGTCAGGGACGCGGCCTCCGCGGCGAGCCCGTCCCAGACGGCGCCCGGCAGATCGTGGAACGCCGTGGCCTCGACACCGCCGTCGACCGCGCGCCACACGCCGGCGACCCGGCCGTCCACCAGCAGCGTGGGCAGCACGTCGCCGTTGACCCGGATCACCAGACGGCGATACGCCGGGGGAATCACACGGCTGCGGTCGGCGTGGGCCAGCAGGACGCTGTCCCACATGGCCATGAGCCGGGGCGGCGCCGGGGTGCCGCCCGGCGGGCGCGGGGCGCCCGGTACGTCGTACAGGAGGGTCCCGTCGGGTCCCCGGAGCTGCTCCACGGTGTCGTCGAGGGCGAGCAGCGCACGGCGCACGGGTGCCCGCGGCACCATGGCGAACTGGGCGACGTCCGCCACGGAGGCGGGCCCGAAGCCCGCCAGATAACGCACGACGAGGTGGCGCAGTGCCTCCGCCACCGTCTCGCGCCCTTCAGGGACCGGGCCGGTCCGCGCCGCGACGAACGACGACCGGGGTCCGAACGACCACGGCCCGCCGGTCGGGACGTGGAGCAGCGGCGCGTACGCCTTGAGCCCCCACCACGCCCCGGCCTTCTTCTCCTCACCGACCCGCTCCGCCAGCCAGTCCTGCACCTCGGCGGCCGTCCGGGGCCGGTCCGCGAAGTCCAGCAACTTGGGGACCAGCGCCTCGCCGTCGGCCGGCGTGAGCCCCGCGGCGGCGAAGCGGTACCCGAGCCGTGAGGCGTACAGCGTCTGCTGCATCGCCTCACGGAACACCTGGTGGTCGTCCGCGTGGACCGCGTGCAACGTGATCCGCATCAGGGTCGCCTTGACCACGGCGCGCTCCGCGAAAGCGGCGTCCAGCTCGGCCGGCGCGAACCCGGCCAGCCGGTTCCACAGCGCCACGTACGGCGAAGCGGGGTGCTGCGCTTGCAGCGCCACCACGCGCCGCACCGCCTCCCCGGCCTCCATCACCTCCCGCTCCAGCAGCAACTGGCGCCCGAGTGTGGCCCGATTGAGCTCCTGCGCAGTGATGTCCACGCCGTGGATTCTGCCGTGGCCCCACCGGAGCCACCGGCTCCACGGCAGTGGCCTGGATCACATGGTCCGGATTGAGTGCCCGGCCGGGCGGATGACCGTACTCCTGGCTGTCGGGCGGGGCCGGATGCGAGGATGAGGCGCCATGACAGTCGGGTGGTGTGCTCGCGCGCTGCGGGCCGCGGTGTTCGCGGCCGTCTGTGTCGTGCTCGCCGCCCTGGGGCACGTCATGATGTCGGGCGACCACGTGCCCGTGCCGATGCTGCTGGCCGGCTGGGTCGTGACGGGCGCGGTGGGCTGGTGCCTGGCGGGCCGCGAGCGCGGACTGCGCCCGGTCGTCGGTGTCGCCGTGGCCGTTCAGACGGCGCTGCACTCGGCGTTCTCCCTCGGCGCGCCGGCACCTTCCGCACCCGGGGCCCACTCCATGGACATGCCGTCCATGAGCCACGGCACGCTATCCATGAGCCACGGCATGAGTGCGGGCGCCCTGTCCCCGCACGCCGGGCACCTCCCCGGCGGTGACTCCTCCCTCGGCATGCTCGCCGCTCACCTCCTGGCCGCGCTGCTGTGCGGCCTGTGGCTGGGCCACGGGGAACGGGCCGTCTTCCGGCTGCTGCGGGCGGTGGGCAGCCGGCTCGCCGCGCCCCTGCGGCTGCTGTCCGCCCTGCCCGTACCGCCGCCCCCGACCGTGCGCCGGCGGCGACGGCCGACGAACCGCTCGCCGCGCCGCCTGCTCCTCGTCCACGCGATCACCACCCGGGGACCACCCGCGGGGGCCGCTGCCGCCTGACGGCAGCCGGTGCCGACCGGGGCAGCCCCTGCGCGCCCCGGCAGCGGCCGTACCCCGTGCCATGCGCGCACCCGGGGAGGTCACTCCTCCCGGTGCGCGGTACGGGGCACGCCCGCGCCCCCCCGCTCACCGGACCGCGCCGCCACGCGCGCACGTCTGACCTCACGGCCTGCCTGCGCGCGTCCTCGCGGTCCCGGGATCCCGACAAGGACATCAGGTGATCACTCCTGCCCTGCCTCTTCCGCACGAGAGATCGGCGCCGGCCGACGCGTCGATAACCGCCTGGGCGCTGGCCGCCCGCGGCGGCGACTCCGCGGCCGTCGACCACTTCGTGCGCGCCCTGCACCGGGACGTCGTCCGGTACGTCGCCCATCTGTGCGCCGACCCGCAGGCGGTGGACGACCTGGCGCAGGACACGTTCCTGCGGGCGCTCGGCAGCCTGCACCGGTTCGAGGGCCGTTCCTCGGCGCGCACCTGGCTGCTGGCGATCGCCCGGCGCGCGGTGGCCGACAGCATCCGCCGCACCGCCGTACGCCCCCGCCCGGCCGACCTGCCGGACTGGGAGCCGGTAGCCGAACTCGCCCAGCCGCGCGGGCTGCCCGGCTTCGACGACGGCGTCGCGCTGCGGGAGCTGCTGGCCGGGCTGCCGGACGAACGCCGCGAGGCGTTCGTCCTCACCCAGCTGCTCGGCCTGCCCTACGCGGAGGCCGCCGCGCTGAGCAACTGCCCGGTCGGCACGGTCCGTTCCCGCGTCGCCCGCGCCCGGGCGACGCTCCTCGCCCTGCTCGCCGCGGCCGAGGAACCGGACCCCGCCCTCGCCGCGGCCTGACACCTGTCGGCGACCGCACGGTGCCCGCCGCTGTCTCCCGGCGGGCACCGGCCGGTGAAACGGCCGCCTGCTCAGCGAGGCCGGGCGGAGGCCTCCTCCTCCCGCGCCTCCACAAGGCGCCGACCAGCGCGTTGGACAGCTCCGGCACCTCCTGGCCATCCCCGCGAAGGCCGCCGGGTCCCGCGCCCCGCTGCTCCACCCCAGAGGTGCGCCCCGTCGGCGTCGACCGTCCGGCCCGTGGCCGTCACCCTCGTGCCGGTTCGATGTTCTGGTTGGCGTGGAAGAGGTTGTCCGGGTCGTAGGTGCGCTTGATCCGGGCGAGCCGGTCGTAGTGGCCGCGGTACGTCGCCCGGACCCGCTCCTGGCCCTCGCCCGAACCCATGAAGTTCACGTACGAGCCGCCCATCGAGAACGGGTGCAGCTCCTCCTGGTAGCCCACGCACCACCGCCGGATCGTCTCGGCGTTGGCCGGGTCGGGGTCGACGCCGGCGAAGACGCCGGACCACAGGGCGTCCCGGTAGCTCCACGCGGTGTCGTCCGGGCCGACCCGGTGGGCGGCGCCGTCGATCGGGTAGAGGTGCATCAGCGAGAGCGGCGTGGGGTTGTTCCGGCCGTATGCGAGGTGCACGTCCAGGGCGGCGTCGGGGATGCCGTCGAAGAAGTCGCCCCGCCAGTACCACTGGTAGCCCGTCGGGATCAGCTCGTCGAACATGCCCTGGAGCGCGTCGTACGGCATCGGCGTCGTGAAGTGGAAGGCCGGCCGGCCCGCGTCGTTCACCACCGAGAGGGTCTCGTCGACCCCGTCGAGGTCACCGGTGCAGCACCACACGATGCCGCACACCTTCGTGCCGTGGAGCTCCTCGGGGAAGGGCGGGCCGGGCGGGACGACGAGGACGGCGAAGAAGCCGTAGACGTCCTCGGGCGCCTGCGGGAGGAACTCGCGGTACCACGCCAGCACTTCACGCGTGCTGTCGACCGGCCAGACGGTCACCCCGGCGCCGACCGTGCCCACCGGGTGCAGCCGGTACGTGAGGGAGGTCGCGATGCCGAAGTTGCCGCCGCCGCCCCGCAGGGCCCAGAACAGGTCCGGGTGCTCGGTCTCGCTCGCGGTGACGAAGCTGCCGTCCGCCAGCACCACGTCGGCGGCGATCAGGTTGTCCACGGTCAGCCCGTACTTGCGGGTGAGGTAGCCGTGGCCGCCGCCGAGGGTCAGCCCTCCGACGCCCGTCATGGAGATGATGCCCGTGGGGGTGGCGAGACCGAAGGCCTGCGTGGCGTGGTCGAGGTCGCCGAGGTGGCTGCCGCCGCCGACCTCGGCGGTGCGCGCCTCCGGGTCGACCCGCACCCAGCGCATCGGCGAGAGATCGACCGTCACGCCGTCGTCCACCAGGCACAGGCCGGGGCCGCTGTGCCCGCCGCCGCGCACGGCGAGTTCCAGGCCGTGGTCGCGGACGTAGGTGACAGCGGCCATCACGTCGGCGGCGTCCGCGCAGGGCACGAGGGCGGCGGGCCGTTTGTCGATCATCGCGTTGTAGATCTTGCGCGCCTGGTCGTATCCGGCGTCCCGCGGGCCGATCACCGGCCCCCGCAGCGTGGTCCGCATGTCTTCCAGGGTGGCGGTGTCCATGGCGATCTCCTCGGGCCGCATGACCGTGCCGACACCACCAGCCTCCCGCCGACCGCGGCACGACGCACGTCCGCAGCCCTCGCGGCCGGAGGGCGCGAAGAGACATGGTGGCGGTCGGCCCGGCTCGGGAGGCGCACCTGCCGCTCGACGTCATCGAGGACGCCCCGCCGGGGAGCCTTCGTGGCGCGCCTCGCGTCCGCCCTCGGCCGGCGCGGCCGCCCTCGCATGGCACGGCAGCCCGCGCGGGTGGTGACCTCGGGCGTCAGGCCGGGGTGACCTCCACCGGCAGCTTCTTGATGCCGTTGACGAAGTTGGAGCGCACGCGCGGCACGGCGCCGGTCAGGCGGATGTCCGCCAGCCGCGGGATCAGCTCCTCGAACATGATGCGGATCTCGGTGCGGGCGAGCAGGTTGCCCAGGCACAGGTGCGGGCTGCCCTTGCCGAAGGTGACGTGGTCGTTGTCGCGGCGCGCGACGTCGAAGTCGTAGGGATTGCCGAAGACCTCCTCGTCGCGGTTGCCGGAGGCGAACCACATCACCACCTTGTCGCCCTCCTTCACCCGCTTGCCGCCCAGCTCGACATCGCGTGTCGCGGTGCGGCGGAAGTGGTAGACGGGGGAGGCCCAGCGCAGGAACTCCTCCACCGCGACCGGGATCAGGGACGGGTCCTCCTGGAGGCGGGCCAGCTGCCCGGGGTGCTGGAGGAGGGCCAGCATCGAGTGGGAGATGGTGTGCCGGGTCGTCTCGTTGCCGGCGACGACCAGCAGCAGGAAGTAGTTGTCGAAGTCCTGCGGGGAGAGCGGTACGCCGTCCCGGGGCATGGTGTTGACCAGCCGGGAGACCAGGTCCGTGCCGTCGCCGCCGCGCCGCTGCCGGGCCAGTTCGCGGCCGTACTCGAAGACCTCCAGCGAGGCGGGGGAGCGGAAGGGCAGGTCGCGGTAGCGCTCGCTCTCGTCGCTGTGCAGCAGGACGTCCGCGTAGTCGGGGTCGGTGTGGCCGATGATGCGGTTGCCCCAGTCGATGAGCTTCCGGTTGTCCTCCGGGGGCACGTCCAGCAGCCGGGCGAGCACGTTGATGGGGAAGTCCGCCGAGACGTCCTCGACGAAGTCGAAGCGGCCCTTGGCCAGGGCGGCGTCGAGGGTCCTCGCGGTCAGCCCGCGCAGGAAGTCGGTGTACCCGCTGATCACGTTCGCGCCGAACTGCCGCTGGATGACGCTGCGCAGCGCCCGGTGCCGCACCCCGTCCAGTTCCAGGATCGAGGCGCGCTTCTTGATCTGGTCGTCGTCGACCTCCTCCAGGTTGACGAACCTCGTCGACGTGAAGGTCTCCGCGTCGCGGTCCACCCGGACGATGTCCTCGTGCCGGGTCACCGCCCAGAAGCCGGAGTTGGGCGCCTCCTCGGGCTGCCAGTGCACCGGGTCCTCGTGGCGCAGGGTGTGGAACATCCGCCACGGCGTCACGCCGTCGGTGAAGCGGTCCAGGTCGGTGAGGTCCACGTCGGCCAGGGGCAGCGGCTCGCGCAGGGCGTCGGTCGGGGTCTCGGTCGTCATCGGCAGGCTCCTCGGCGTCACAGGGGGTCACAGGTGGTAGGCGTACTCGGTGAACTCCCAGTCCGTGACGTGCCGGTGGAAGCGTTCGACCTCGTCGCGCTTGTAGGAGAGGAAGGACGTGGTGAAGCCCTTGCCGAGCAGGCCGGTCAGGGCGGTGTCCGCCTCCAGCGCGTCCAGCGCGGCGGGCAGGGTCTGGGGCAGGACGGCCGAGCGGGCCGTGTCGTAGCCGTAGCCCTCCAGCGGGGCGGGCGGCTCCTCGCCGGCCAGCACGCCCAGCAGGGCGGCGGCCGTCGTGGCGGCGATCGCCAGGTAGGGGTTGGCGCTCGCGTCGCCGAGACGCAGTTCGAGCCGGGCGCCGCTGCCCCGCTCGGGCGGGATGCGCACCATGGCGCTGCGGTTGTCCAGCCCCCAGTCGATGAGCCAGGGAGCCAGGGTGTCGGGGCCGAAGCGTTTGTAGGAGTTGACCGTGGGGTTGAGCAGCGCGGCGAGGGCCGGTGCGTGGGCGAGGACACCGGCGACGGCGTGCCGTGCGGTGGCGGACAGGCCGTACGCGCCCGACGGGTCGTCGAAGGTGTTGTGGCCCTCCTCGTCGTCGCACGACAGGTGGAGGTGGAAGCCGGAGCCGCCCGCGTCGTTGAAGGGTTTGGCCATGAAAGTGGCCAGCCGGCCCTCCTTCCGCGCCAGTTCCTTGATCGCGGCCTTGAAGCGGAACGATCGGTCGGCGGCCGACACGGCGTCCGAGTGGGCCAGGTTGATCTCGACCTGCCCGCCGTCGAACTCGTGGTTGCCGCTGATCGCGCCGACCTTCAGATCACGCACGTGCCGCAGGGTGCGCAGCAGGTGGTTGTCCGGGTCGGCGCGCAGACCGGCGGTGTAGACGACGCCGGGGTCGGGCGCGTAGCGGCGCCAGCCGCCGCTTCCGTCCGGCTCGCACAGGAAGTACTCCAGCTCGGGTCCGACCACCGGCCGCAGTCCGTGCTCGGCGCACCGGGCGAGGACCGACCGCAGCAGATCGCGCGGGGACTCGGGGGCGGGCGCGCCGGTCGCCGGGTCGACGACCTCGCCCAGGCAGGCGGCCACCCCCGGCTCCCAGGGCAGCGGCACCAGCGTGCCGAGGTCGGGGCGGACGCAGATGTCCGGCAGCCCCGCGTCCAGCCCGCCGCTGACCGGGACCACGTCCCCCTGCGGGCTGGTGTGGTAGACGGCCCGGCAGAACGCCAGGCCGTGCTCACAGGCCCGGGGCAGTTCGTCGAGCAGCACGTCACGCGCCCGGTCGGTGCCGATCAGGTCGGGATAGGTCACCCGGACCACGTCGATGCCGTCGGCGGCGAGCCGGTCCATGTGGCGGCGGACTTCTTCCAGATCGTGAGCGCTCACCGTTGTCTCCTCGGGCGGACGTCGGGACACCTCCGGGACACGGGGCCGGGGAGGCGGGTGGCGTGAGAGCGAGCGTCCGGGCGCGGCGGAGCCATGACCGCCCAGGGCTGTTTGACGCCAAACGGTAAGCGGGGACGAGAGGCCCCGCAAGAGGCTCGGGGAAACAATTTATCCATCCGGATAGCTCTTGACCGGACCCCTGCCCCTGCCTACCTTGTTTGAAGCCAAACGAGTTCGGGGTGCTTTCCACGTACCCCGTTGGCCGGGGCCCGGCCCCTTCCGGCCGGGCCCTGTTTCTCCCCGTTCCCACTGCTTTCGACGCCCTCACATTCAGGAGGACCGGCCATGAAGGTCGTCGTCGACATGAACAAGTGCCAGGACCACGGCCAGTGCGTCTTCTCGGCACCCGACGTCTTCCGGATGGACGACGACGGCCGCCTCGCCTACGTCCCCGACCCCGACGACGCCCTGCGCGACGAGGTCGAGGAGGCCGCCGACGTCTGCCCGCTACAGGCCATCCGGATCGAGGACTGACATGAGCGGGCGCATCGTCGTCGCCGGCGCCTCCCTGGGCGGACTGCGGGCCGCGGAGCAGCTGCGCGCCGCGGGCTGGACCGGCTCCGTCACGGTGATCGGCGACGAGCCGCACCCGCCGTACAACCGGCCTCCGCTGTCCAAGGAGGTCCTCGCGGGCAAGGCGGCCTTCGCCTCCCTGGCCTTCACGCCGAAGGCGTCCGCGACGGACGTGGAATGGCGGCTCGGCACAAGGATCGTCTCCGCCCGCCTCGCCGACCGGACCGTCGAACTCGACGACGGCGCGGTGCTCGGCTACGACGGTCTGGTCGTCGCCACCGGGATGCGGCCCCGCCGGCTGGACTGCCCCGGACCGGTCGCCGGCCGCCACACGGTCCGGACCATCGACGACGCCCAGGTGCTGCGGGGCGGCCTGACCCGCCCCGGCGTACGGGTCGTCGTGGTCGGCGCCGGATTCATCGGCTGCGAGGTCGCCGCCACCGCCGTCGGGCTCGGTGCCGCCGAGGTGACCGTCGTCGATCCGCTGCCCCTGCCCATGGCCGCGCCGCTGGGGGAGCTGCTCGCGCGGGAACTGCGCGCACGGCACGAACAGCGCGGGGTCCGCTTCGTGCTCGGCGTCGGCGTGGCCGGGTTCGAGGGCGGCGAGCACGTCACCGGGGTCGTGCTGAGCGACGGGTCCGTGCTGCCCGCCGACGTGGTGGTGGAGTCCGTGGGATCGGTCGCCAACATCGAGTGGCTCGACGGCAACGGACTCGACCTGAGCGACGGCGTGCTCACCGACGGGCACCTGCGCGCCGGCGGCCGTCCCGAGGTCGTCGCCGTGGGCGATGTCGCCCGCTTCCCCAACGCCCGCTACGACGGAGTGCCGCGCCGGGTCGAGCACTGGTCCGTGCCGACCGACTCGGCCAAGCACGCGGCGAAGGTCCTCGTCGGCGGCGACACCGGCCTGCGGCCCTTCACGCCGCTGCCCACCTTCTGGAGCGACCAGCACGACTTCCGGTTGCAGTCCTTCGGGGCTCCCGGCCTGGGGCTCGGCGACGTCCGGGTCCTGGACGGCGACCTCTCGGGAGACGTGCTGGTCGGTTACCACCGCGACGGGCTGCTGGTCGGTGTCGTAGCGCTCGGCGGACCCTCAGCGGCCCGGGCTGCCGCCCGGTACCGCGCCGAACTGCTGAAGCAGCCCGCCCTCACCCCGCAAGGAGCCCCCTCGTGACCGGTCTTCGTGGTTACTTCCATCCCAAGACGGCGACGGGCGCGTCGTCGCTGGTCCCCGCTCCGCCCTGGCGGTACTCCGGTGACCTGCTCACCGTCGAGTACCGGACGGACCCCGCGCGCGTGCGGGAACTGCTGCCCGAACCACTGGAGTTGGCGGAGGAGGATCCGGGCGCCGTCGCCTTGATCTGGGCCGACTGGCAGTCGTGCTCCGCGTCGGGGGAGGAGCTGCTGGACCCCGTGCGGGCGCAGTACAAGGAGGCGTTCGCGGTGGTGCGGTGCCGGTTCGGGGGGCGGACGTACTCGCGGTGCGTCTACATCTGGGTGGACAAGGACTTCGCGATCGCGCGGGGGCTGCATCAGGGGTATCCGAAGAAGCTGGGTTCGATTCATCAGACGCGGCCGCATCCCTATGGACCCGCTCCGCGGATCGAGGCGGGGGCGCGGTTCGGGGCGACGCTGGCGGCTGCGGACCGGCGTCTCGCCCAGGCGGTGGTGACGTTGCGGGAGCCGTCCGGGAGCGGCGGGTTCGTCAATGCGCATCCCATGGCCCACCACCGGTGGCTGCCGTCGGTCGAGAAGGGCAAGGGGCTCGCCCTCGATGAGCTGATCGAGTCCGGGGCCGCGTCCTTCGAGGCTGGTCAACCGTGGGTCGGGGACGCGGAGCTGGAGCTGTTCGAGGCGCCTACGGAGGAGTTGGCCCGGCTGGAGGTGCGGGAGCCGATCGCTGCGTATTACCGGCAGGTCGGGGTGGTCTGGGACGGGGGGCGGCTGCTGGAGAGCGGTACGTCCGGAGCGTCTGCCGAGTGAGGTCTGTGGGCGGGTGCCGGTCTCGTCGTGGTTGATCGCGCAGTTCCCCGGCGCCCCCAGGGAAGTGCAATGCCCCTCGTTGAATGGAACTCTTCTTATGTCTGACACCATCACCGTCGCCGGCGTTCCCGTTGATACCCGGCACTGGATCGGGGGGCGTCGCGTCGCCTCCGCCGGGACCTTCACCGATCACTCGCCCATCGACGGCAGCGCCCTCGGCGAGATCGCCCGAGGCGGGCCCGCCGAGGCCGAAGCCGCTGTCGCCGCGGCCCGGGACGCGTTTCCCGGCTGGGCCGCCACCCCCCGGGCCGAACGCGCTCGCATCCTGCACGCCGTCGCCGACGGGGTCGAGAAGCGGATCGAAGAGCTGGCGATCGTCGAGACCACCGACAACGGCGCTCTGCTGCGTTCCCACCGGCGAGGCGTCATGCCCCGCGTCGCCCACAACTTCCGGTTCTTCGCCGACTGGTTGCTGCGCCTCGAACACGAGGACTTCGAGACGCGCGGTCACACCAACCACGTCAGCTGGGACCCGGCCGGGCCCTGTGTGCTGATCACGCCGTGGAACGCGCCCCTGATGCTGGCCACCTGGAAGGTCGCCCCCGCGCTCGCCGCCGGGAACACCGTCGTCCTCAAGCCCGCCGAGTGGTCGCCGCTGACCGCCTCCCTGCTGGCCGACATCGCCGCGGAGGCCGGACTGCCCGCCGGTGTCCTCAACGTCGTCCAGGGGTACGGCTCAGAGATCGGCGACGCGCTCACCTCCCACCCCGACGTGCGCCGCATCAGCTTCACCGGGTCGGTGCCGACGGCCAAGCGGATCGCGGAGTCCGCCGCCGCGCATCTCACCCCGCTGAGTCTCGAACTCGGTGGAAAGTCACCCCTGTTGGTCTTCGCCGACGCCGATCTGGACCTGGCCGTCGACCTCGCCGTGGAGCAGTACGACAACGCCGGGCAGGTCTGCCTCGCGGCCACCCGGCTGCTGGTCGAGGAGTCGATCGTCGCGGAGTTCACCCGCCGCTTCGTAGAGAAGGCGAGCGCCCTGAAGCAAGGGGACCCGCGCGACGAGGCCACGGACATCGGCCCCAACATCCACCCCCGCCAGCTGGAGAAGATCGACGGATTCGTGCAGCGGGCCCTCGCGGCCGGGGCACGGGCGGTGATCGGCGGGCACCGCAAGGACGGGCAGTACTACGCGCCGACGCTGCTCACTGACGTCGCCCAGGACTCGGAGATCGTGCAGGAGGAGGTCTTCGGGCCGGTTCTCACCCTCCAGACCTTCGCCGGTGAGGACGAGGCCGTACGGCTCGCCGACGACACCCGGTTCGGGCTCGCCGCCACCGTCGCGACCGGCGACCGGGAGCGGGCCGAGCGGGTCACCGCGCGGCTCGTCGCCGGCACCGTCTGGGTCAACTGCTTCTTCGTGCGCGACCTCCGGGCACCCTTCGGCGGCTCCCGGCAGTCCGGGGTCGGCCGCGAGGGCGGCACCTGGAGTTTCGACTTCTACTGCGACCTGAAGAACACCGTCACCGCCCCGGAGGGATGGGAGCAGGACCATGGGTGAGATCGTCGGGGCCGGGCTGCTCGCCCACGTGCCCACCATCGTGCTGCCCGAGGCCGACCGGCTGGAGCTCAACGAGGGCAAGGAGATCACCCTCGTCACCGGGCTCCGGGAACTGCGCCGGGACGTCTTCGAGCGGGATGGCGCCAATGACTACGACACCGTCGTCGTCCTGGACTCGCACTGGGCGACCACCGTCGAGTTCGTCGTCACCGCGCAGGCGCGCAGGGCCGGACTCTTCACCTCCGAGGAACTGCCGCGCGGCATGTGCAGGATGCCGTACGACTTCCCCGGCGACCCCGAACTCGCCCACAACGTGGCCGCGTTCGCCGACAAACACGGCACCTGGATCACCCCGATCGACGACGCGTACCTGCCGATCTACTACGCCACCCTCAACCTCTGGAAGTACCTGGGGGAGGGACTGCCCGACAAGCGCTGGGTCACCATCGGCGTCTGCCAGACCGGCGACATGGAGGACCACCTGCGGCTCGGGCGGGCCCTGGCCGACGGCATCGCCGCGACCCCCGGGCGACGGGTGCTGCTCATCGCCTCCGGCGCCCTCTCGCACACCTTCTGGCCGCTGCGCGAACTGCGCGACCACGAGGCCAGCGACCCGGTGCACATCCGCACCCCCGAGGCCCGGGAGGCCGACCAGGAACGCATCGCCTGGTTCAAGGAAGGCCGCCACGACAAGGTCCTCGACACGATGGACGCGTTCTGGAAGCACAAGCCCGAGGCGAAGTTCTTCCACTACCTGATGATGGCCGGCGCGCTCGGCGAGCAGGCCTGTGTCGCCAAGGCCCGCCAGTACGGCGCGTACGAGAACTCCGTCGGCACCGGCCAGGCCCACCTCTGGTTCGACCGCCCCGCCGGCGGCTGGACCGCCGACCACACCCCCGCCCAGGAGTCCGCCCATGCCTGAGTACCGCCGCATCCTCCTCGACGGTGCCGCCGTCCAGGTCGCCGTCGACGGCGACGAACTCGTCGCCGGGGACGGCCGCCGCGTCAAGGCCGAGGACGCCCGGCACCTGCCGCCGGTCGTCCCGTCCAAGGTCATCGCCGTCCACCTCAACCACCGCAGCCGCGTCGAGGAGTTCCGGATCGGCCTGCCCGACACCCCCACCTACTTCCACAAGCCCACCTCGTCCCTCAACTCCCACCGGGGCGCGATCGTCCGCCCCGAGGGCTGCAAGTGGCTCAACTACGAGGGCGAGGTCGCCATCGTCATCGGGAAGACCGCGCGGAACATCCCGCCGGCCGAGGCCGGGGAGTACATCGCCGGTTACACCGTTGCCAACGACTACGGCCTGCACGACTTCCGCGACACCGACGCCGGGTCGATGCTCCGGGTGAAGGGCTCCGACACCCTCTGCCCGCTCGGCCCCGGGCTGGTCACCGACTGGGACTTCCACGGCAAGCGGCTGCGGACGTACGTCAACGGAGAGGTGGTGCAGGACGGATCGACCGACGAGATGAAGTGGGACATGCACTACCTCGTCGCCGACATCGCCCGCACCATCACCCTGTACCCCGGGGACGTCCTGCTGTCCGGCACCCCGGCCAACTCGCGGCCCGTCCGGCCGGGGGACGTCGTGGAGGTGGAGGTCGAGGGACTGGGGCGGCTCACCAACCACATCGTGACCGGACCGACCGCCGTCCGCACCGACGTGGGCGCCCAGCCCACGGAGTCGGAGGAGGTGCTGTCGACCGCGCTCGGCGGCGACTGGGAGTTCCGTGGCATCCGGGCCCCTCGCCGCTGACGCGGGGCCCGGCCGTCCCGCCGCCGCGTGCGAGCGCCCCGGTAGGGTCACGGGCATGACCGAGCCCGCCGGGCGACGCCCCCGCAAGCGCGTGAACTACGGCACGGGACGTGAGGCCCTGCTGGAGGCCGCCGTGCGTGTCGTGGCCCGGGGCGGGCTGCGCAGGCTCACCTACCGGGCCGTCGCGGAGGAGGCCGGCGTCACCCACGGCCTGGTCGTGCACCACTTCGGCTCGCGCGACGCGCTGATCGAGGAGGCCGTGGCCCACGCCATCCGCTCCTCCCTGAGCAGCAGCGCCCTCGAACCGGGCACGGGCGAGGTCGCCGACTTCTCGGTGGGCCTGACGGACATGGTGGAGGCCGGTCCGGACCTCCAGGCCTTCCAGTACGAGCTGCTGCTGGAGGCCCGGCGCCGCCCCGAGCTCCTGGCCCACCTGCGCTCGCTGTACGACGAGTACTTCGACGCGACCCGGCGTGAACTCACCCAGATGCTGCCCGGCCCGGTCGACCGGGGCCTGTCCCGGATGGTGTTCGCCACCCTGGAGGGCCTCGTCCTGCACCAGCTGGTCTTCGGTGAGCGCGAGGTCATCGACGAGGCCCTGGACGAGCTGCGCTCGGTGCTGCGCCTGCTCGCCGGGCGGCGCGGCGACGAGGCCTGACCCGCACCGGTCTCCCGCGCCCCGCCGCGCTGGAACTCCTCGTCCCTCACCCCTTGCCAAACGGATAGTTCGGCCTCACGATGAGGCAACTCGTTTGGCCTGAAACGATCCTTCCTCCCCTCTGGCAGGTGATCCGAGTGGACAGTCAGACGGTCTCCCGGCACGCGACGGAACCGGACGCGCCCACCGCAGGCACGCTCAAGCCCAACGCCCTCGGCGTCCTGGGCATCCTCTTCTTCGTCCTGTCCGCCCAGGCCCCGCTGACCGGCATCGCCGGCGCGGCCCCCATCGCCGTGGCCCTCGGCAACGGCCCCGGTGTGCCCGCCGCCTATCTGGTGGCGGGCCTGGTGATCCTGCTGTTCTCGGTGGGCTTCGTCGCCATGGGGCGCCACGTGGTGGACGCGGGCGCCTTCTACACGTACATCGGCAAGGGCCTGGGCCGCACCACCGGAACCGGCAGCGCGGGCCTGGCGCTCTTCGCCTACTGCACCATCCAGGCCGCCATGTACGGCCTCTACGGCGCCATCGTGAGCGGCCTGGTCGCGACCCACACCGGCCTCGACCTGCCGTGGTGGGTCTGGACGCTGGCCACCATGGCCGTCGTCCAGGGGCTCGGGGCGGCCGGTGTCGAGATGGGCGCCAAAGTCCTCGCCGTGTTCGTCCTGGCGGAGTTCAGCATCCTCTCGGTCTTCGCCCTGGTCACCCTCTTCAAGGGCGGCGGACCCGAGGGGCTCGGCCTGGCCGAGAGCTTCTCGCCGTCCGCGGCCCTGGACGGCGCACCGGGCGTGGCCGTGATGTTCGCCGTGGCCTCCATGTTCGGCTTCGAGGCCACCGCCATCTACGGAGAGGAGGCCCGCGAGCCCAGGAAGACCGTGCCCCGGGCCACGTACCTCGCGGTCGCCGTGGTCACCGGCTTCTTCGCCCTGGTCTCCTGGATGCTCATCTCCTCCTACGGCGCGTCCCGGGCCACCGCGGCCGCGGGCAAGGCCCTGGAGGGCGGCGACGGTGCCGGGTTCGTCTTCGCACCCATCGCGGCCGACTTCGGCGGCTGGGTGGGCGACGTGCTGCCCGTCCTGCTCGCCACGTCGCTCTTCGCCGGGATCCTCACCTTCCACAACTCGGCCAACCGCTACCTGTTCTCCCTCGGCCGCGACCGGCTGCTGCCGCTGCGGCTGTGCCGCCTCAACCGGCGCCACGCGCCCTGGACCGCCGGGTGCGTCCAGACGGTGCTCGCCGTCCTCCTGGTCGTGCCCTTCGCGCTGGCAGGCAAGGACCCGGTGCTGACGCTGTTCTCCTGGTTCAGCGGCGTCGCCGTCCTGGCGATGATGCTGCTGTACCTGCTGACCTCGGTGTCCGTCGTCGTCTTCTTCCGCCGCTCCCGCCTCGACAGCCGCCCGTGGAACACGCTGATCGCACCCACCCTGGGCGCGCTCGGCATCGCGGGGGCGATCTGGCTCATCCTGGCCAACTTCACCACCCTCATCGGCGGCGAACGCAGCACCGCCCTGTGGCTCACGCTGTCCGTCCCGGTCGTCATGGCGCTCGGCCTCGTCGCCGCACGGGTGCGGGGCAGGGCCGCCGGCGACTGACCACGAGCACGTCGTTCCGCGGACAGCCCCGCCCTGTCCGAGACCAAAGGAGGATTCTTCATGCCGGCCGTCCCCCACGACGAGTGGCTGCGCCGCGCCACGGCGTTCCAGCTCTCCGGTGCCCATCACATCGACGGCGCCGAGGAGGCCGGCGGAGGGGCGGTGTTCCCCGTCGTGTCCCCGCGGGACGGCCGGGTCGTCGCCGACGTCGCGGACGGCGGCGCAGCCGAGGTCGACGCGGCCGTCGCCGCCGCCCGGCGCGCCTTCGACACCGGCCCGTGGCCGCGCCTGGCACCCGCCGAGCGCGGCCGGGCCCTGCTCCGCCTCGCCGATCTGCTCGAAGAACGGCGCGAGGAACTCGCCCTCACGGTCAGCCTGGAGATGGGCAAACCGATCTCGGACGCGTACGGCATCGAACTGCGCGCAGTCACCGGCACCTTCCGCTGGTACGGCCAGCTCGCGGACAAGCTCACCGACGAGTCCCCGCACACCGCCCCGGACGCCCTCGCCCTGGTCACCCGGGAACCCGCCGGTGTGGTCGGGGCGGTGGTCCCCTGGAACTTCCCGCTGACCCTGGCCGGCTGGAAGATCGCCCCGGCCCTGGCGGCCGGCTGCACGGTCGTCCTCAAGCCCTCGGAGAACTCCCCGCTCTCGGCCCTGCTGCTCGCCCGCCTCGCCACCGAGGCCGGCCTCCCGCCGGGCGTCCTCAACGTCGTCACCGGCGACGGCCCCTCGGCGGGCCGCGCCCTCGGCCTCCACCCGGACGTCGACGTCCTGGCCTTCACCGGCTCCACCGCCGTCGGCCGCCACTTCCTGCGCTACGCCGCCGACTCCAACCTCAAGCGCGTCTGGCTGGAACTGGGCGGCAAGTCGCCCAACATCGTTCTGCCCGACGCCCCCGACCTGGACAAAGCGGCCGCCACCGCAGCCTGGGGCATCTTCTTCAACCAGGGCGAGATGTGCACGGCCCCCTCCCGGCTCCTCGTGCACTCCTCGATCGCCGAGCGGGTCACCGAGGCCGTGGTCCGGCGGGCCCGCGCCCTGAGGGTGGGCGACCCGCTCGACCCGGAGACGGAGATGGGCGCCCTCGTCGGCCGGGCACACCTGGACCGCGTGAGCGACCACATCCGGCACGGCCTCGACGAGGGTGCCCGGCTGTGCACCGGCGGCGCCCGGGTCCTGGAGGAGACGGGCGGGACGTACCTGGAGCCGACCGTCTTCGACCACGTGGACCCCGGTTCGCGCCTGGCGCGGGAGGAGATCTTCGGCCCCGTCCTGTCGGTGCTCGCCTTCGACGACCTCGACGAGGCGGTTCGCCTGGCCAACGCCACCGAGTACGGGCTCGCCGCCGGCCTGTGGACCTCCGACCTGTCCACCGCCCACCGGGTCTCGCGGGCCCTCAAGGCCGGGACGGTCTGGGTCAACTGCTACGAGGAGGGCGACCTGACCGTGCCCTTCGGCGGGATGAAGCAGTCGGGCAACGGCCGCGACAAGTCCGCCCACGCCCTGGAGAAGTACACCGAGCTCAAGACCACCTGGATCCAGCTGTGACCCGGCCCCTGATAGCGATCCCGGCCCGCTTCTCGGCCACGGCCTCCGCGCTCCGGTACGCCGCCGAGGTCAACGCCCGCGCCCTGGTCGAGGCCGTCTGGCGGGCCGGCGGCGAACCGGCCGGCATCCACCCGGCGGACACCGGCACGGCCGCCCGGCTGGCCCGCTTCGACGGCGTCCTGCTCCCCGGCGGCGGCGATCTCGCCCCCTCCCGCTACGGCGCCACCGACACCCACGACACCGTCTACGACGTCGACACCCTCCAGGACACCTTCGACCTCGACGTCGCGCGGCACGCCCTGGAGTCGGGGCTGCCGCTGCTCGCCGTGTGCCGAGGCCTCCAAGTGGTCAACGTCGCTCTCGGCGGCACCTTGCAGCAGGACATGGGAGGGCCGGAGCGCGAGCACCGGCATCTCGTTCACCCCGTCACCCTGGAACCCGGTTCGCTCGTCGCCCGGGCCGCCGACGCCGAGAAGGTGGACGCGTCCTGCTACCACCACCAGCGCGCCGACCGGCTGGGCAGGGACCTGCGCGTCACGGCCCGGGCGGCCGACGGCACGGTCGAGGCGCTCGAACTCCCGGGCGCCGCGGGCTGGTTCACGGCCGTCCAGTGGCACCCGGAGGACACGGCCCACGAGGACCCCGCCCAGCAGGGCCTGTTCGACGCGCTCGTGCGGGCCGCGACCCGGTGAGGCCCCTAGGCCCGGGGCCGCCGGCCGCTGCGCCGCGGGGCGGGCTCGGCGCCGCCCAGCAGCGACTGCCGCCGCTCCTCGCCGTGCTCCTCCACCTGGAGCACCACACTGCGCAGCCCCTCGGCGAGGCTGCGGCACTCGGCGTCGCTGAGCCCGGCGGTGACGAAGGCCTCCTCCTCGTTGAACGCCGGGAACACCCGGGCCATGAACTCCTCGCCCTCCGGGGTGAGGCGCAGCAGTACCAGCCGCCCGTCGCTCGGATGGCCGTCCCGTCGCAGCAGGCCCCGGGACTCCAGCGTGCGCACCACACCCGTCAGCGTGCCCTTGGAGATCCCCGCCTCCTCCGCCACGTGCCGGGTCTCCGACTCGCCCCACACCCAGACCACCCACAGCACCACGAAGGCCGTCCAGGTCAGATCCGAACCGCGCAGCACCGAGTTCTCCAGGTGCTGCCGCACCGCGGATGCGGCCCGGTAGATGTTCGCCACCGCCGCCATCTGCTCCCGGCGGATCGCGATGCCGCCGAGCTTCGCCGCGGCGAGCTTCTCGGCTTCGGTGATGGATCGGTGCCCCGGCACGGGCGGCTCCTTCGTCTGGTCGCGACGTCTCACGCACACACGGGCGGCTCGTCCGGGCCGTCCGGTCGTTCGGACTCAAATTGTACGAAGTCGAAAGGGAACCCCGTCATGCCCAGCCCTCCCCGCATGCTCCTCGTCCTGAGTGAGAACTGGACCCTCACCGGCGGCCGGGCCGATCTGCCCGCCGCCGTCCGCTGGGCCCGCGAAGCCGAGGACGCCGGCTTCGACGCGGTCATGCTCAGCGAGCACATCGTCCTCGGCCCCGACGCGGCGGCCGCCGGGGTCATGGGCAACCCCCGCGACTACGCCCTCCCCGGCAACCAGGACCCGCACACCCCCTGGCCGAACTCCCTGCTGCTGCTCGCCGCCATCGCCTCCGTCACCTCCCGGCTGCGCCTGGCCGCAGCGGCCGTCCTCGCCCCGCTGCGCCACCCCCTGCTGCTCGCCCGCGAGCTCGGCACCCTCGACCTGATCAGCGAGGGCCGCCTCGTCGTGCAGCCGACGGTCAGCTGGAGCAAGGACGAGTACGACGCCCTCGGGGTGCCCTTCGGCCGGCGCGGGCGGCTCCTCGACGAGCACCTGGAGGTCTGGGCGAAGGCCTGGGGGCCGTCGCCGATCTCCCACGACGGACCGCACTACCCCTTCCGGGACGTGTACTTCGAACCCAAGGCCCACCGGCCCGACGGCCCCCGGCTCTGGTTCGGCGGCCAGCGCCTGCACGGCCCGGTCCTGCGCCGCCTCGTCCGGTACGGCCACGGCTTCCACCCGCTCGGCCGGCCCACGCCCGAGGACCTGCAAGGACTCAAGGAGGCGATGTCGGCGGCCGGGCGGGACGTTGCCGGCCTGGAGATGATCGGCGGTACGCAGGCCGTCTTCCCCGACGACCGCTCACCTGCGGACCTCGGCGCGGCGCTGTCCGTGATCCCGGAGCAGCTGGAGCAGGGCTTCACGACCTTCTGCGTCAAGCCGAACCAGTTCATCGACGACCCGGGCGGCGTGGGGGAGTTCTGCCGCGAGGTGATGCGGCGCGTCGAGGCGCTGACGTCCTGACCGCCCCGGCCCGGATCACCGTTCGACGAACCGCGTCAGGTGGTCCGGGTCCGGCCGCAGCAGCCCGTCCCGCACCGCGAGCGCCGTGGCCTCGGCCCGGGAGGCGCAGCCGGTCTTGCGCAGCAGGTGCTCGACATGGCTGTGCACGGTCCGCGGGGACAGGAACAACGCCTGCGCGATGGCCTGGTTGGTCTGGCCGGTGGCCGCCCGGGTGAGCACCTCCAGCTCCCGGGGGCTGAGCCCGTACGGCAGTTCCGTGGGCGTCTCGTGCACCAGCACCGCGTCCGCCGCCAGGCCGGGCCCGGCCGGATGCCGGTGCAGGACGACCCGGCGCCAGCCTCCGCCGGCCGGCCACAGCAGCCGCAGCCGCTGACCGCCCGTGCCGGTGAAGGCGTGCAGCAGCGCCCCGAACCCGCCCTCCTCCCGCAGCACCCGGGGCCGGTCGCGTCCGGGCAGGTCGACGACGCGGCCGTCGCCGGTGACGAGGCTCGCCGCGTCCGCGTCCGCCAGGCCGTGCAGATCGTCGGCGTGTGCCAGCGGGTCGGCGAAGGCGGCCAGGGCGGGGATCACGGAGGCGAGCAGCCGTCGCGCGTCGGTGTCGTAGGCGTCCGCGGTCTCGGTGGAGAGATGGACCAGACCCACCAGCCGGCCCCGGTGGCGCAGCGCTCCCGTGACGCCGTCCCGGAAACCGGCCGGGCGGACCCGCTCGGCGTAGAACCAGCCGTGCCGGAAGCGCGGACCGGCCTCCTCGGAGTCCTCCGCGTCCTCCGAGATGGACGGCGGCAGCTCCCGCCGTACGACGTTGCGGTACCACGGGGTGGCGACGAACTCGCCGGCGAGGGCCTGCGAGGCCTCGGCGGTGTAGCCGATGCTCGCGATCTGGACGTGGGAGCCGGTCAGCGGGTCGATCGTGAGCAGGGTCGCCGCGTCCAGCGGCAGTGCGCGGGCGAGTTCCCGCAGGGCCTGCGCGGAGGCCGAGGCGGTGTCGCGCTCGCGGGTGAGCATGCCGATGCGGGCGGCTGCCGCGATCTGGTGGTGGCTGGTCATGCGAGCCTCCGGGCGGCTCGGGCAGCGATGTCGTTTGGGGCCTAACGATAGGGGGCCCGCCGGGGTCCCACAAGACGTCCGGCGGAGCCCGGGCGGAACCCTCGGTCGGTATTTGTACGGATGGTGCGGCGGGCCCGGCCGGTCTTTCCTGTTCGGCACAGCCGGACGCCCGCTCCAGTCGGGCCCGCCCCTCGGAGAGCCCTCGCCATGACCCCACCCCCGTACACCGCCTCGCGCAGAGACTTCCTCGCGCTGTCCGCCGCCACCGCCCTGGCGGCAGCGGGCTGCTCGGCCCCGGAGAACACGGCAGCATCGGCCAAGCCCGCACGCTCCGGCGGCACCCGCCTGACGACGATAGGCCTCGACTACCCCTTCACCCAGCTCCCGCTCTACTCCACGCTGGTCAAGCTCTCCACCGCCCGGGCGAAGCGGCACGGCATCTCCCTGCTGACGACGAGCGACAACGCCAGTGCCGACACCCAGGCCACCAACCTCAACACCTGGGTCGCCCGCGACGTCCCCGCGATCGTCTCCTTCCCCATGGTCTTCGAGGCCGCCGAACCCATCGCGAAGGCAGCCCTCGACGCGGGCCTGATCTGGGTCACCTACGGAGGCTCCCTGCAACACCAGAGCGCCGACATCCGGTTCAGCTTCCGCGAGGGCGGCACCCTGCTCGGCGCGGCGGCGGCGAAGTGGGCGCAGGAGCACCTCGGTGGCAAGGGCAAGATCGCCTTCCTCACCGACGACACCATCGAGCTGGGCCGGGAACGCACCAAGGGCATGATCGACGCCTTCACCAAGGCGGCGCCCGGCGTCGACGTGGTGGCGCGGGAGCAGTCCATCGACCCGGACACGGGCTTGTCGAAGACGCAGGCGGTCCTCGCCAAGCACCCCGACCTCAACCTCGTCCTCGGCGTCACCGACGCCGCCGCGTACGGCGGCTTCAAGGCCCTCCAGCAGGCAGGCCGGGACAAGGACGACGCGAAGACCTTCGTCGGCGGCCAGGACGGCTCCGCCCCCTCCCTCCTCGCCGTCAAGCAGGGCACGTTCTACCGGGCCTCCGCCGCCCTCGCGCCGAAGGACATCGCCGCCGCCATCGTCGACGTGCCGCGCGCGGTCGCCGCCGGAAAGGCGAACCCCAGCGCCCAGGTGCCCATCACGCTCGTCCAGCGCGCCGACACCGCCCGGATCGACGCCCTGCTCGCCCAGAACGCCTAGGACGGGCGCCATGACCACCACCAGCCTCCGCGTCAGCGGCCTGACGAAGTCCTTCGGCGGCGTCCGGGCCCTCGACGGCGTCGACCTCACCGTCCCCGCCGGGCAGGTGCACGCCCTGCTCGGCCACAACGGCGCCGGCAAGTCCACCCTCATCAAGTGCCTGGGCGGCGCCTACCCGCCCGACGCCGGCACCATCGAGGTCGGCGGGACGTCGTACGCCCGGCTCACCCCGCGCGAGTCCATCGCGTCCGGTGTGGCGGTCATCTTCCAGACGCTCAGCGTGGTCGACGCTCTGACCGTGGCGGAGAACATCTTCCTCGGCCAGGAGTGGACCCGGCACGGCCGCATCGACCGGCGCGCCCAGGAGGAGGTCGCCGCCGGACTGCTCCATCGAGTGGCCGCGAAGTGCTCCCCGCGTGACCGGGTGGGTGACCTGCCCATGGGACAGCGCCAGTTGGTGGAGATCGCCAAGGCCCTCAGCCGCAGCGCCTCCGTCCTCGTCCTCGACGAACCGACCGCCGCCCTGTCCGGCGCGGAGACCGACGCCCTGGCCGAACGCGTCGAGGACCTGCGCACCCAGGGCCTCGCCATCGTCTACGTCACCCATCTCCTGGGCGAGGTCGAACGGCTCGCGGACGCGGTCACCGTCCTGCGGGACGGCCGGGTGGCCCACCACGCGACGGTGGCGGGGCGGACCCGGCGGGACCTGGTGGAGGCGATCGCGGGACGGCCGGCGCAGGCCGTACCGAAGCCGCGACGGCCTGCCGCCCCACCGCGTCTCGTCGTCGAAGCGCTGCACGGGCCCGGCTTCGGGCCCGTCGGCCTCACCGTCGCCGCGGGCGAGCGCGTCGGTCTGTTCGGGCTCATCGGCTCGGGCCGTACCCGCGTCCTGGAGACCCTCTACGGCAGGCGCCGTGCAACCGCGGGCGCGATCCGCGTCGGCGACCGCACCGTCACCCCCGTGCGGCCGGCCGACGCGCTCGCGGCCGGGATCGCGCTCGTCCCCGCCGACCGGCGGGCCCAGGGCCTGTTCCCCTCGATGACCGCGCAGGACAACGCGCTGCTGCCCTCCGTCAAGACCCTGTCCCGCCACGGGCTGCGGGCGTTGCGCTCCGAGCGGCGGGTCTTCGGCGCGCTGGCCACGGCCGTCGGACTGCGCCCGGCCCGGCCCCGGCTGCCGGCGGGCGCGTTCTCCGGCAGCAACCAGCAGAAGCTCGTCCTCGGCCGGTGGATCAACGAGACCCGGCCCGTGGACGTGCTGCTGCTGGACGAGCCGACCCAGGGCGTCGACGTGGGCGCCCGGCAGGAGATCTACCGCGTCGTGTCCACCCTCGCCGAGGAACGCGGCACCGCCGTGCTGTTCGCCTCCAGCGACCCCGAGGAGGTCGTGGCCCTCGCCGACCGCTGCCTGATCGTCTCCCGGGGCCGGATCGCGGGCGAACTCTCCGGCGCCGAACTCACCGAACAGGTACTGCTGTCGGCCGTTCACGACCCCCTGACCGCCGAAGGAGCAGCATGACCACCGCCGACCCGGTCCTCCCGCGGCCCCGCCCGATCACCACCGGCGGGCTCGCCGCCCTACGCCGCAACCCCCTCCTCGTCGTGCTCGTCGCGATGGTGCTGGTCTTCCAGCTGACCACGGGCAGCTTCCTCGACCCGGCCAACCTGAGCGGCATCGCCACCGACGCCGCGACCCTCGCCATCGTCGCCGTCCCCCTGGCCCTGCTCGTGATCAGCGGCTACCTCGACCTGTCGGTCGGCTCGACGCTCGCCCTCGGCGGGCTGGTCGGGGGCTGGCTGGCGGGGCAGCACCACCAGTCGCCCGCCGTCGCCCTGCTCGGGGCGCTCGCGGCCGGGGCCCTGGTGGGGGCGGTCAACGGCTTGCTGTGCTGCTGGTTCGGCCTGTCCGCCTTCATCGTCACCCTCGGCATGCTGACCGCCGTACGCGGCCTGGCGCAGCAGCTGTTCCCGCTGCCGCTGAGCGGCTTCGGCTCCGGGTTCGCCTGGATCGGCGGGGCCCGCGTCGCCGGGATCGCCGCGCCGGTCGTCATCGCGGCGCTCGTGCTGGCCGCGGGTGCCCTGTTCCTCGCCCTCGCCCCGGCAGGCCGGCACGTCTTCGCCATCGGCGTCAACCGCGAGGCCGCCCACCTCTCCGGCATCCACATCCGCCGCACCCCGTTCGCCCTGTTCGTCGCCACCGGCGTGGCCGCCGCCCTGGCCGGGGCCATCAAGGCGTCGGTGCTGGACAGCGCGGTGGCCGGCACCTCCGGCGCCGGGTTCGAACTGACCGTCCTGACCGCGGTGCTGCTCGGCGGCGTCGCCCTCACCGGCGGCTCCGGCTCCATCCTCGGCGTCCTGCTCGGCGTGCTCTTCCTCGGCGCCCTGCAGAACGGCCTGACCCTGCTGAACGTGCCGGCCTTCTGGCAGCAGATGGCCCAGGGCACCGCGCTGGTGGCCGGCGCGGCCCTGGCGTACTTCGCCCCCCGCACCGGGCGCTGACCGCCCACCCCACTGAAATGAGGTCACCCGTGAGCGACACCGCTCCCACGCTCGTTCTGACCGGCGGTCAGGTCCTCACCGTCGACGCCGGGTTCACCGTCGCCCAGGGCGTCGCCGTGCGCGGCCGGGACATCCTGGCCGTCGGAAGCGACGCGGAGATGCGCGCCCTGGCCGAGCCCGGCACCCGGATCGTCGAACTGGACGGCCGGACCGTGCTGCCCGGCATCAACGACTCGCATCTGCACGGAGCCGCCTACGGCATGACGAAACCCCCGTTCGCCCTCGACGTCGGCCACCCGTCGGTCGGTTCCGTCGCCGACATCGCGGCGGTCGTCGGCCGGGCGGCACACGAGACCCCGGAGGGCGAATGGATCATCGGCCTGGGCTGGGACCCCGGCTACCTCGCCGAGTGCCTCGCCGACCCGGGCCGCTTCCCGCACCGGCGGGACCTGGACGCGGTGGCCCCCCGCCACCCGGTCTGCCTGACCGACTTCTCCTCGCACATGGTGTGGGTCAACTCCGAGGCGCTGCGCCGCTGCGGCATCGACGCCGACACCCAGGCCCCGCCCGGCGGTGTCATCGACCACGACCCCGACGGCCGGCCCACCGGCATCCTGCGCGAGGCCGCCGGGCGGCTCGTCCAGGCCGAACTGCCCGCCCCGACCCGGGCCCAGCGCCGCCGGGCCATCCAGGGCGTGATCCGCGAGCTGCACTCCCGCGGCATCACCAGCTACACCGAGCCCGGCCTCGGCCCCGGCGGGGCGGGCTCCCTCTTCGGCGGCCTGAGCACCGACAACTGGACCGCCTACGCCGACCTCGCCGCGAGCGGAGATCTCCAGGCCCGCGTCAGCGTCCTGCTGCTGCCCGCCCCGATGGGAGGCTCCGCCGACGACGTCCGCAAGGGGCTGGCCGAACTGCGCCGCCCCGAGTCGGCCGACCCCCGGCTGCTGCGGGCCATCGGAGTCAAGATCTTCGCCGACGGAGTGCCGCCCAACCGCACGGCGTGGATGAGCGAGCCGTACCCGGACGGCGGCCACGGCGCCCTGTGCGTGCACGGCGACACGCCCGCACTCCAGGAGCACGAACTGCGCGAGATGATCAGGCTCGGGCACGAGGCCGGCTTCCAGCTCGGCGTGCACGTCACCGGCGACCGCGCCATCGACCTCGTGGTCGACGCCTTCCTCGCCGCGAACACGGCCGCACCCCGCCGCGACGCCCGCCACTACGTCATCCACGGCGACTTCATCAGCCCGGACAGCCTGGCCGGGCTCGCCGCGCACGGCTACGGCGTCAACATGAACCCCGCCATCAAGTGGACCATCTCCGACCTGATGGACGAGGTCGTCGGCCCCGAGCGCTCCGCCTACCAGTGGCCGGTGCGCTCCGCGCTCGACGCCGGGGTACGGGTCTGCGCCAGCTCCGACGCGCCGATCACCGAGCCCGACTGGCGTCAGGGCGTGGCCTCGATGATGCTGCGCGAGTCCAAGGCCAGCGGCCGCCCCAGCGGCCCCGAGCAGTGCGTACCGCTCGCCGACGCCCTGCGGGCCTACACGTCCACCGCCGCCTGGCAGGACTTCGCCGACGGCTGGAAGGGCACCCTGGAACCGGGCCGGGCCGCCGACCTGTGTGTCCTGGACCGGCCGCTGCTCGGCCTCGACCCGCACGAGATCACGCGGGTGCAGGTGGATCTCACGGTGTTCGACGGGCGGGTCGTCTTCGAACGGTGAGCCGGGCTCAGGTCGTTCGCACCGCCGTCCGCCGCGTCCCCCACCGCCGGTTCCGGTACCGGCCGGCCACCCGGCACACCACGTAGACGGTGAACGAGATCGTCGTGACGTAGGGGCTGATGGGGACGCTGCTGCCCAGGGCCAGCAGGATGCCGCCCTCGATCGAGGCCACGGCGAACAGCACGCTCAGCACGGGCAGCAGCACGGGCGAGGCGGTGACGCGGGCGGCCGCCGCGGCCGGGGTGACCACGAGGGACAGCACCAGCAGCGCGCCGACGATCTGTACCGACAGGGCGACCGCGAGCCCGAGCACCAGCATGAACGCGAAGGACAGCCCGCGCACCGGCACCCCGCGGGCCTCTGCCACGTCCGGATCGGCGCTGGCGAAGGCGAGCGGACGCCACATGGCCGCCAGGGCCGCCAGCACCACGGCGGAGGTGCCGAGCAGCCACGACATCTGCGGGGTGTCCACGGCCACGATCTGCCCGGTGAGCAGCCCGAACTTGTTGGCCGCCCGGCCCTTGTAGAGGGCGAGGAAGAGCACGCCGAGTCCCAGGCCGAACGGCATGATGATGCCGATCACCGAGTTGCGGTCCCGGGCCCGTGTCCCGAGGACGCCGATGACGCCGGCCGCGAGCAGCGAACCGACGATCGAGCCCGCCACGATGTTCGCGCCCAGCAGCAGTGCCGCCGACGCGCCCGCGAAGGACAGTTCACTGATCCCGTGGACGGCGAACGGCAGGTCCCGCATCAGGACGAACACCCCGGCCAGTCCGCCCACAAGACCCAGCGCCACGCCGGCCACGAGGGAGTTGCGGACCAGGGAGAGGAGTTCGCCGTAGTCGGTGAAGTCGAAGATCTGGTGCCAGATCCCGTCGGCGAGTGTCATGAGGGCACTCCTTCGGTCTTCTGGAGTCCGGGGTGGTGCGGCGGGACGGCCGTCTCGTCGGGTGCTCCCGCCACGACCACCCGGCCCCGGACGCGCACCACGTCGACCTGGGTGCCGTAGAGGCGGGACAGCGACTCGCTGGTCAGCACCTCCTCCGGGGTGCCGACGCGATGACCGCCGCGGGCCAGGTACAGCACCCGGTCGACCAGGCCCAGCACCGGGTTGATCTCGTGCGTCACGAACACCACCGCCGTGCCGCGGGTGCGGCGCCGGGCGTCGATCAGCTCGGTGACGGCCCGCTGGTGGTTCAGGTCGAGCGACAGCAGCGGCTCGTCGCACACCAGGAGGCGGGGGTCGCTCGCCAGGGCCTGCCCGATGCGCACCCGCTGCCGCTCGCCGCCGGAGAGCCTGCCGAGCGGGACGTCGGCGTAGGCCGAGGCACCGACCGACTCCAGGATCTCGTCCACCCGGCGGCGGACCGGGCCGGTGCGCAGCCGCGGCCCGAAGCGGTGGCCGTCGATGCCGAACCGGACGAGGTCCCGGGCGCGCAGCACGGACTGGGCGGACAGCGCCGCCTGCTGCGGTATGTAGCCGACGTGCCGGGCGGCCTGCCGCGCGGGCCGGCCGAGGACCGTCAGCGTGCCCGCGGACAGCGGCCGGCGGCCCAGCAGGGCCCGGACGAAGCTGGTCTTGCCCGCACCGTTCGGGCCCAGTACGGCCAGGAACTCCCCGGGCCGTACGTCCAGATCGAGACCGCTCCACACCACGCGCTCGCCGTAGGACAGGGCGGCTCCGCGCAGCACGACGAGGGGCGTGCCGTCCTGCCGGGGCACCGGGGTCACTTGGTCAGCGCGCCGGCGAGCGCGTCGACGTTGCCGGTCATCCAGCCGAGGTAGTCCTTGCCCTTCGGCAGGGTCTCCGTCACGGGTACGACGGGGATGCCGGCCGCCTCGGCCGCCGCCTCGGTCTTCTCGGTCTGGGGGCCGGAGGTCTGCTCGTTGTAGACGAGGACCTTGACCTTCTTACCGCTGAACAGTGCGAGGTTCTCCCGGAGTACGCGCGGTGAGACGTCGTCGCCCTCCTCGATCGCCTCGCTGAACGGTGCAGGCGTCCGGTTCACCAGGCCGCTCGCCTCGGTCATGTACAGCGGCACGGGTTCGGTGATGGCGACACCCTCACCGCCGTGCGCCTTCTTGATCCGCGCCTCCTTGGCCTCCAGGGGAGCGAGCCGCGCCTTGAAAGCGGTGGCGTTCTTCTCGAAGGCGCCCGCGTCGTCCGGGTCGGCCTTGGCGAGGGCGGCGGAGATCCGGTCGGCGACCTTGGCGACGGTGGGGAAGTCGTACCAGACGTGCTCGTTCAGTTCCCCGCCCTTGGGCGCGGTCCTGCCGGACACCTCGACCGCGTCGATGACCTGGGGGGAGTCGTTGTGACCGCTTTTCAGCATGCGGTCGACGAAGTCGTCGTAGCCGCCGCCGTTCTCGACGACGACCTTCGCCTTGGACAGGGCCAGCTGGTTCTGCGGGTCGGCCTCGTAGGAGTGCGGGTCCTGGTCGGGGTCGCTGATGACCGAGGTCACGTCGACCCGGTCGCCGCCCACGCGCCGGGCGATGTCGCCCCAGACGTTCGTGGAGGCGACCACGGCCACGCGGGCCGGCCCGCTCTCGGCGTCGGCGGAGTCCGACGAGCTGCCGCAGCCCGCGAGCAGGGCCAATGACGCGCTGGTCAGCAGGGCGAGGCGGCGGGACGTGGACAGGGGCATGGCTCCTCCAGGACGGGCATGCGCAGGGGGGCGGCCGGGGGATCGGCAGGCATCACGCTAGATGGGAATGAATGTCGGAAGCGGACCCCGGCCGAAGTCATGTGAAAACCATTGCCAACTGTTGGCAGAAGGCTGGACTGTCTATCCAAACCCTGGACATCTGGTCTAAGGTAGTGAGTGTGAGAGGAGACGGGATGAGCAGCGGGACTGACGCCGAGCGGGACGCGATCCTCGCCGCACTGGCGCCGGTCGTGGAGGGCATCGCCGCGACCTTCGGGCCGGTTTGCGAGGTCGTGCTGCACGACTACCGGAACCCGGAGAAGTCGGTGGTCGCCGTGGCCGGCTCGGTGACCGGGCGGGTGGTCGGCGGCGCGATGAGCGAGATCGGCATGCGCGTCCTCGCCCGCGGTGACGAGGCGGCCGACGAGCTGAACTACGTCACCCGCACCCGTGACGGGGGGCAGGTGAAGTCCTCGACGATGGTTCTGCGCGACTCCGCGGGAGCCGTGTTCGGCGCCCTCTGCGTCAACGTGGACGTCGGTGCCGTCACCCAGGTCCACGGCCTGCTCGGCGCGCTCGCCGGGCTCGGCGCAGCCCCGGCGGAGCTGCCGACCACCACCTTCGGCAACGACATCGACTCCGTGGTCGACGCCCTCTTCGACGCCCACCGATCGCGGCAGCGGGGCAGCTGGGCGGAGCTCGGCCGCAAGGAGCGCGTGGAGCTGTTCGGCGGTCTGGACACCCGCGGCGTCTTCGCCGTGCGCGGCGCCGTCGAGCAGGTCGCCGCCCGGCTCGGCATCTCCCGTGCCTCCGCCTACAACTACCTGTCCCGGGCCCGGGCGGCCCACGACCCGTCCACCGGAGGAACCACGTGACGACCACCACCCCAGCGGTCACCCTCGACGACGTCCGGGACGCCGCGGCCCGGCTCAAGGGCGTCGCCCACCGCACACCCGTGCTGCGCTCCCGCACCCTGGACGCGCTCGCGGGCGCCGAGATCTTCCTCAAGTGCGAGAACTTCCAGCGCGTGGGCGCCTTCAAGTTCCGCGGCGCCTACAACGCTGCCTCGCGTCTCACCCCCGAGCAGCTGTCCCGGGGCATCGCCGCCTACTCCTCCGGCAACCACGCCCAGGCCGTCGCCCTGGCCGCCCGCGAGCTGGGCACCACGGCCGTCATCGTCATGCCGGAGGACGCCCCGCCGTCGAAGCGGGCGGCCACCGCCGGCTACGGCGCCGAGATCGTCACGTACGACCGCTACACAGGTGACCGCGTCGCCATCGCCGAGGCCCTCGCCACCGAGCGCGGCCTCGCCCTCATCCCGCCGTACGAGCATCCGCACGTCATGGCCGGACAGGGCACGGCCGCTCTCGAACTGCTCGAAGAGGCGGGGGAGCTGGATGCGCTGCTGACGCCGGTCGGCGGCGGCGGGCTGATGGCCGGCAGCGCCACGGCTGCCAAGGGCCTGTATCCCGGCATCCGGACCGTCGGCGTCGAGCCCGAGGCCGGGGACGACACGAAGCGCTCGCTGGAGGCGGGCCGGTGCATCAGCGTCCCGGTGCCGCGCACCATCGCCGACGGCCAGGCCCTGCACACCCCCGGGGAGCTGACCTTCTCGGTCAACCGGCGGCTCCTCGACGAGGTCGTCCTGGTCACCGACGACGAGATCCGGGACGCCATGCGGTTCGCCTTCGAGCGGCTGAAGATCGTCGTCGAGCCGAGCGGCGCCACCCCGCTGGCCGCCCTGATCAACGGCCGGGCGGGCACGCTGCCGCGCCGGGTCGGCGTGATCATCTCCGGGGGCAACATCGACGCGGGGCGCTTCGCGGAGCTCTGCGGCAGCGACGCGCGCTGATTGGCGCGGCCCCCCGGGCGGACGGACGATGGAAACACACCCCCACCGAGGAGGAGCGTCATGCTTGAGGTGAAGACGCTCGACAAGCCGGACGAGCGGCGCGACTACCCCCGAGGCCACCTGGAAGCCGTCCACATGACGGGCCTCGACTTCGCCGTGGCCACCTTCGAACCGGGCTGGCGCTGGTCCGAGTCCGTGGCCCCGATCGCCGGGACGGACAGCTGCCGGATCCACCACAACGGCTATGTCGTCTCGGGCCGTATGCACATCCGCATGGACGACGGCGCGGAGACCGAGGTGGGCCCGGGCGACGTGTTCGTCTGCGCACCCGGCCACGACGCCTGGGTCGTCGGCGACGAGCAGTGCGTGGTCTACGACTTCGCGGGCAGCATGGCCAAGGACTACGCCAAGAAGGACTAGACCGTGCCTCGTACCAGCCTCTTCCACGATGCTGGACGAGGTCGCATCGGCGTGCGCATCCAGACTGTGACGCCAAGGACCCGCGGGATGATCACGGCTCCGATGAGTTTCCGGTGGTCGCGCGGTCCACCCTTCGACACGAAGGGAGCGCACCATGCGCAAGATCATCGTTTGCACGTTCCTGTCGCTGGACGGCGTCATGCAGGCACCGGGCGGGCCGGACGAGGACGCCGAGAGCGGCTTCGAGCACGGCGGCTGGCAGAAGCCGGTGTCCGACGACGAGGTCGGCGCGGCCATAGCCGGCTGGTACGGGCCCTCCGACGCGATGCTGCTCGGCCGCAAGACGTACGGCATCTTCGCGGCGTACTGGCCGACCGCCGATCCCGGCAACCCGTTCACCGAGCGGATGAACAGCATGCGCAAGTACGTGGCATCCCGGACCCTGACGTCACTGGAGTGGGAGAACTCCACGCTGCTGGAGGGCGACGTCGCCGACGCCGTGCGTGAGCTGAAGGCGTCCGACGGCGGTGACATCAACGTCGTCGGCAGCGGCGACCTCGCCCAGACCCTCATGCGGCACGACCTGGTCGACGAGTACCGGCTGACCATCCATCCCGTGATCATCGGCACCGGCAAGCGGCTGTTCGCCGACGGAACGGCCCCCACCGCTCTGGAGCCGGTCAGTGTCTCGACGACGAAGAGCGGCACCGTCGTCGGCGTCTACCGGCCGGCCGGCAAGCCCATCTACGACAGCTACTGAGGCCCAGGACCCGTTCCCCCCAGGCAGTTGCCTTGGCCTGCCCCTGGAGAAAATTCCGTGGCCCCGGTCACCGGCGCCGGTCACATCCCCGACGTCCACTCCGTGCTGTCCTGGATCGGCCTCGCTGGCTCCCACCGTGCCCCCGCGGCTCACCGCCGCGGTTCAGCTCCAGCTGGGGTCCCGCCCGGTGGAGATTCCCGAGCCGCTGGGGTCATTGTTCCTCGAACTCGCCGACAGCCGGCAGGCTTTCGCTGTCCTGGGACAGAACGAGCCAGGTCCGTGGCTCTTCCCGGGCGGTCGCGCCGGGCAAGCTATGGCCGCGAGCCACCTGACAGTACGGCTCAACAGGGTCGGCATCCGCGCTCGTGCCAGCCGCAACACAGCCCTGCTGGACCTTGCAGCTCAGATCCCGGCGTCGGTGTTGAGCGACGTACTGGGCATCTCCACCACCTGCGCGGTGGCCTGGTCCCACGACGCCGGCAACACACGGCTCGGCTATGCAGCGGACTTCGCACGTCGCGAAATCCTGTAGGTCCGCATTTCTGATGCCCTCTACCCGTGGCACGTGGCCTCTGTCCGGCCCCAGAGACGGCAGAGCGAGACGAAGCCCGCACGATGCTTCTCAGCATCAACCGTGAGGCGTGTTCCGTTTCCGCCGTCGCGGACCGGTCTTGTTACCTTCTCCCGTCGGCACTCGTCATGAGAGCGACGACCGCACACGAACGGTCGTATCAACGAGTGAATCGAGAGCAGGATGCTGAACAAGATCATGTACGTGACGATCTACGTCACGGATCAGGACCGCGCGCTGGAGTTCTACACCGAGGGACTCGGTCTGGAGAAGCAGCTCGACTTCCCCGGGCCCGACGGACGCTTCCTTACCGTCGGGGTTCCCAACAGCCCGGTGCAGATCATCCTGTGGTCCCACGCGCCGGCCGCGGGACAGCCGGGCGGCACGGGCGCGCCCGGTCCGCTGATCCTCGGATCCGAGGACCTGCGGAAAGACTTCGAGATCATGCGCCGGCGCGGCGTCGTCTTTGAAGAGCCCGAACCCGTGGACTATCCGTTCGGGGTCCGCATCGAGGCGGTGGATCCGGACGGAAATCGGGTCTCGCTCCGTCAGCAGCGTCAGCCGTGACCGCCCACCCGTCCGGTCTCGTGGCCGAGGCGTTCGAAGCCCAGCGCGACCGGCTGCGCGCTGTCGCGTACCGAGTGCTGGGCTCGCACGCCGACGCCGAGGACGTGGTCCAGGAAGCCTGGATGCGCCTCGTCCGTCAGGACGCGGCGTCCATCGGCAACCTGGCCGGCTGGCTGACCACGGTGGTCGGCCGGATCAGCCTGGACCTCCTGAGATCCCGCCGAGCCCACCCCGAAATCGCCTACGAGCAGGAGTTCGCGAACCTCGTGGTGATACCCGACGATGACCCCGCGCCGGACGAGCAGGCGGCGCTGGCCGATTCGGTCGGCCTCGCCCTGCTGGTCGTGCTCGACTCGCTTACCCCGAGCGAGCGCCTGGCGTTCGTCCTGCACGACATGTTCGCAGTCCCGTTCCACGAAATCGGCCGGATCCTTGGCAAGTCCACCGCCGCCACCAAGATGGTCGCCAGCCGCGCCCGCCGCAAGGTCCACGCTACGAACCGACCGGCGGGCCCCGGCCGCGAGCACCGAGAGGTCGTCCAGGCATTCGGCGCCGCCGCCCGCAGCGGCGACTTCGAAGCACTCTTGCGTGTCCTCGACCCGAACGTGGAACTGACCGTCGACACTTCCGACGGCGTGGTCGTCACCCTCGGCGCCACCAAGGTCGCCTCCGGGGCCCGCATGTTCTCCGGCGAGGTCGCCCGCCATCGGCCCGTGCTGGTCAACGGCATCCCCGGCCACATGTCCTGGCACCCCGACGGAACCCCCCTCTCCCTCATCGCCTTCACCGTCACCGAAGGACGGATCACCGCCATCCACATCGTCGTCGACCCTGCCAAACTGGCCTCGATCCATCTGCCCGCCGAGACTTGAGCCGGTGTCGGACACCTCGCACTCCGACAGGACGGTGTCCGTGCGATGGCGGAACCACGCCCCGGCGTCGAGTGCACACGCCATCCGCCGTGGCCAGAGTCGCGCGGGCTGTGCCCCGGCGTTATGCCTCCGAGACAGCACGCTCGTCCGCAGCGGACGACGGGAGACAGGATCGTGGGACCGAAGTGGGCTGGCCTAAGCATGCAGAGAAACATTCCGGATACCGACCTGCGATTCCGCAAGTCCGAATAGCCGCAGTTGCCAGTACGCTCCAGGCCGAGCGTCACGCCGTCCAGCGCGGTCACGGCGCTGTCGGCGCTCCCGTACGTCCTGGTCACCTTGACCAGCCGCAGCGCCTCGGCTGCCGGCCCCTGGTCCTGATCCTGTCGTCGTGGTCCGGTGCGGAACATCGTCGTCGTCCCCCTTCGTCCGACACGCCCTGTGTCTCGTCCTCGACGCTACGGAGAAGGGGACCCGGCCACACGGGCCGCAGAACCCGTGTTCCGGGGTGTACCCAGCGACACCCCGCGGGTACTCGGTCGCCCCCGTACGGAAAGGGCTGACACGGCATGCAGATCGATCTGAAGGGCCGCACCGCTCTGGTCACCGGCTCCACCCAGGGCATCGGCGCCGCCATCGCAGCGGGACTGGCCCGCTCGGGTGCACGGGTGGGCGTCAACGGCCGCACGCCAGCCCGCGTGCAGGAGGCCGTGGACCGGATGCGGGACGAGGTGCCCGGTGCCGACCTGGTGCCCGTCGCCGCCGACGTCACCACCGACGAGGGCGCCCGGCAGGCCGTGGACGCGCTGGGGCAGGTCGACGTCCTCGTCAACAACCTCGGCGTCTTCGAGTCCGCCGACCCCCTGGAGATCAGCGACGAGGAGTGGCGCCGCTACTTCGACGTGAACGTCCTGTCGGCCGTGCGCCTGACCCGGCTCGTGCTGCCCGGCATGACCGGGCGCGGCTGGGGACGCGTCCAGTACATCGCCAGTGACTCGGCAGTCGTCATCCCCGCCGAGATGATCCACTACGGCATGTCCAAGACCGCCCTGCTCGCGGTGGGCCGGGGCTTCGCCAAGCAGGCGGCCGGCACCGGTGTCACGGTGAACTCGGTCATCGCGGGCCCGACCCACACGGGCGGTGTCGAGGACTTCGTCTACCAGCTGGTCGACCGAGACCTCCCCTGGGACGAGGCCCAGCGCGTGTTCATGCGCCGGCACCGGCCGCAGTCGCTGCTCCAGCGGCTGATCGAGCCGGAGGAGATCGCCAACATGGTCGTCTACCTCGCCTCCGACCACGCCTCGGCGACCACGGGCGGTGCCCTGCGGGTCGACGGCGGCTACGTCGACTCGATCCTTCCCTGAGCCCGGGCGGGGGTCAGTCCTGGGCGACCAGCACCACCTCCAGCGTGCGCGGCCCGTGCACCCCTTCGACCCGGTCCAGCTCGATGTCACTGGTCGCCGACGGCCCGGAGATCCACGTCAACGGCCTTGCCGGGTCGAGGCGTTCGAGCCCCTGCGGCACCGACGACACGACCTGGCCGGGCACCCGGACGACGCAGATGTGGTGGTCCGGCACGAGGGTGATCCGGCGCCGTCCCTGGTCGGGCGAGCCGTCGAGGACGATCGTGCCGGTCTCGGCGATGGCGACGGCACACCCGGTGACGACGCTGTCGACCCGGTCGAGTTCCCGCGGCGTGCTCACGGCCCGGTCGTGGACGTGTGTCGCGTCGACGTCTGCGAGCCAGTGCGGCGGCAGTCCGGGGGGTACCAGCACGGAGCGCGCGCCCCGTTCGGCCAGGAGCCGCAGGAGCACGCCCGGCAGTCCGCCCTCCGTGCAGCGGTGCACGACCGCCCGGTAGTCCGCCAGGTTCTCGGCGAGCAGCTCCACCGTCTCCGCGACGGTCCGCTGCCCGTGCTCGCGCAGGTAGTCCCGCGCGATCGGCGCCTCGTCGGCCGGCGCGTCCGCCAGGGCGCGCCGCACCCGTCCCAGGATCCGTTCCCTGCTGTTCACCTGTCCCCGTCCTTCCCGCCACGCGTCCGCTGCCACCAGTCCCGGAACGGCTCGGCCGGCACCGGCGGCAGCTCCCGGGTCCCGGTCCACGCCCGGCCCGGGCCCGGCAGGGTCCGGGGATGGAAACGGCGGGACCGGGAGGCGGCGCGCTGACCCGTGCGGAGCACGCCCGGGTGGGTGAAGGCCCAGCGGGCCGCACGCATCGCCGCCCGCTCGGCGGCGTGCCCCTTCGCCGGCCGCAGCACCACCTTGTTGCCCTCGCGGGTGACCTCCCCGCCCTGGACGACCCGCTCCCGCAGATGCACCAGCACCTCCGGGATGTCGATGGCGACCGGGCACACCTCGTAGCACGCCCCGCACAGCGAGGACGCGTACGGCAGCGAGGCGTCGATCTCGCTGCCCGTGCCCCGCAGCTGGGGGCTGAGGATCGCGCCGATCGGCCCCGGGTACACCGAGCCGTAGGCGTGGCCGCCGGCCCGCTCGTACACCGGGCACACGTTGAGGCACGCCGAGCAGCGGATGCAGCGCAGCGCCTGCCGGCCGACCTCGTCGGCGAGGGTGTCGGTGCGGCCGTTGTCCAGCAGCACCAGATGGAAGTTCTGCGGACCGTCCTCGTCCGTGGTGCCGGTCCACGTCGACGTGTAGGGGTTCATGCGCTCGGCCGTCGAGGAGCGGGGGAGGGTCTGGAGGAACACCTCCAGGTCCTGCCAGCTCGGCACGATCTTCTCGATGCCGACGACCGAGATCAGCGTCTCGGGCAGGGTCAGGCACATCCGGCCGTTGCCCTCGGACTCCACGACCACCAGCGTGCCGGTCTCGGCGACCATGAAGTTGGCGCCGGAGATGCCGACCCTGGCGCGCAGGAACTTCTCCCGCAGGTGCAGGCGGGCGGCCTCGGCGAGTTCGGCCGGTGTGTCGGTCAGGCCCTCGGGGGCGGGGCGGCCCCACTCGCTCATCTCCCGGGCGAAGATGTCCCGGATCTCGCCCCGGTTGCGGTGGATGGCCGGGACGAGGATGTGCGAGGGCTTGTCCTTGCCCAGCTGCACGATCAGCTCGGCCAGATCGGTCTCGTAGGCGTGGATGCCCTCGGCCTCCAGCGCCTCGTTGAGCCCGATTTCCTGCGTGGCCATCGACTTGACCTTGACGACTTCGGTCTCGCCGGTCATCTTCACGAGCTGCGTGACGATCTCGTTGGCCTCGGCCGCGTCGGCGGCCCAGTGCACGACGCCGCCCGCCGCCGTGACCGACTCCTCCAGCTGCACCAGGTAGCGGTCGAGGCGGCGCAGCGTGTGGTCCTTGATCCGCTTGCCCGCCTCGCGCAGCTCGGCCCAGTCGGACACCTCCGTCACGGCCTTCGCGCGCTTGGCGCGGATGGTGTGCGTGGCGTGCCGCAGATTGCCGCGCAGGGTCGTGTTCGCCACGGCCTCCCGCGCGGCCTCCGGAAACGCCGGCATGCCGAGATACGTCCCGCTCATACGGCCGGTCCCTCCTCCGTGCTCGCCAGGATCTCCGCGATGTGCACCGGCCGCATGCCGGTCCGCAGCCGGGCCATCGTCCCGCCGAGGTGCATCAGGCAGGAGTTGTCGGCCGCGCACAGCACCCCGGCGCCCGTCGACTCGGCGTTGCGCACCTTGTCGGCGCCCATCGCCGCCGAGACGTCGGAGTTCTTCAGCGCGAAGGTGCCGCCGAACCCACAGCACTCGTCGGCCCCGGGCAGTTCGACCAGCTCCAGCCCCTTGACCGACTCCAGCAGCCGACGCGGCCGGTCACCGAGTCCGAGCCCGCGCAGCCCGTGGCAGGTCGGGTGGTAGGTCACCGTGTGCGGGTAGTACGCCCCGACGTCCGTCACGCCCAGCACGTCGACCAGGAACTCGGTCAGCTCGTACGTCTTGGGCACCACCGGCGCCAGCGTCGCCGCGAGGGCGTCGCCCCGCCCCTCGGCCCGGGCCCGCTCGCCCATCCGCGGGTACAGCTCCCGCACCATCGCCCCGCACGACCCGGACGGTGTCACGATCGCCTCGTACTCGCCGAAGACATCGGAGAAATGCCGGGCGAGCGGCTCGGCCTCGTGACGGTATCCGGTGTTGTAGTGCGCCTGTCCGCAGCAGGTCTGCGCCGTCGGGAAGTCGACGTCGACGCCCAGCCTGGTCAGCAGTTTCACCACGGCGCGTCCGGTGTCCGGATAGAGCGTGTCGTTGACGCAGGTGAGGAACAGGGCGACACGCATCGCGGCTCCTTGTGGTCGGTCATCGGATGAGTGAAGCGTAGTCCGGGGATGATACGCGGGGGAGACCCTCGTCAGTCCCCGGTGAGCCGGGCCTGCGCTGCGTGCCACCGCTCGGTCCCGCCCCGGGGCTCGTACCGGGTGAGCGGCTGCGTGTTCACCAGCAGCCGCCGCATCCCGGCCAGGCCGCCGACGAGCCCGTGCGCCCGCGCCTGTACGAGGACGTTGCCCAGTGCGGCGGCCTCGGTCGGCCCGGCCACCACCGGCAGCCCGCACGCGTCGGCGGTCAACTGGCACAGCAGGGCGTTGCGCGTGCCGCCGCCGACCACATGCACGACGTCCACCGGGTGTCCGGCCAGCCGCTGGGCGTCCTGGACGGCCTTGCGATGGGCGAGGGCGAGGGAGTCGAGGATGCAGCGCGTCACCTCGGCCGGCGACTCGGGCACCGGCTGCCCGGAGAGCCGGCACGCCTCGGCGATCCGCTCCGGCATCCGCCCGGGCGCGAGGAACGCCGCGTCCCCCGCGTCCACGACCGACCGCAGCGCCGGAGCCTTGGACGCCTCCAGCAGCAGCGTGCCCAGGTCCGGGTCGCCCCAGGCCCGTACGCACTCCTGGAGCAGCCACAGCCCCATGATGTTGCGCAGGTAGCGGACCGTGCCGTCCAGCCCCAGTTCGTTGGTGAAGTTGGCCGCCCGGCTCTCCTCGGTCAGCACCGGCGCGTCCAGCTCCAGACCGGCCAGCGACCAGGTGCCGGTGCAGATGTAGGCGAACCGTTCGTCCGAGGCCGGTACGGCGGCGACCGCGGAGGCGGTGTCGTGCGACCCGACCGCCGTCACCGGCACGGGACCGGCGAGCCCGGTCTCCTCCAGCACCTCGCCGCGCAGCGGCCCCGCCGGATCGCCGGGCCGCCGCAGCGGCGCGAACAGGCCCAGGTCGATGCCGAGCCGGGAGGCGACGTCGTACGCCCAGTCACGGGTGCGCGGGTCGATCAGCTGGGTCGTGGACGCGTTG
Source organism: Streptomyces sp. SID5643 (assembly GCF_009872555.1). NCBI lineage: Bacteria > Bacillati > Actinomycetota > Actinomycetes > Kitasatosporales > Streptomycetaceae > Streptomyces > Streptomyces sp. SID5643. The sequence continues at coordinate 2,624 of NZ_WWIC01000119.1, read as the reverse complement.
GTCAGCTCGGTGCCCTGCTCACCGGTCAGCCAGTACGTCAGCAGGTCCGGCATCAGCAACAGCCGCCGGGCCCCGTCGAGCTGGGCCGTGGAGCGGGCGGCGGTGAGCTGGTACAGGGTGTTGAAGGGCGCGTACTGCAATCCGGTCGCGGCGTACAGCTCCTCGGCCGGCACGGACGCCCACACCTTCTCCGCGACCCCCTCGGTCCGGCGGTCGCGGTAGTGCACGGGGTTGCCGAGCAGAGCGCCGTCCGCGTCCAGCAGCCCGTAGTCCACGGCCCAGCTGTCGATGCCGACGGAGTCGAGTCGTCCACCGCAGTGGGCACCCGCCGCCCGCAGCCCGTCCAGCACTCCGGCGTACAGCCCGAGCACGTCCCAGCGCAGTCCTTCGGGCACTCGGACGGGCCGGTTGGGGAAACGGTGCGCCTCGGCGAGCTCCAGGCTGTCCGGGCCCACCCGGCCGACCATGACGCGCCCGCTGGACGCGCCGAGGTCGACCGCGGCGTACGACTTCTCGGCGCTCATCGCAGGAAGGCGGCCGCTACGCCGGCGTCGACGGGGATGTGCAGACCGGTCGTGTGGGTGAGGTCCCCACCGGTCAGCGCGAACACGGCGTTGGCCACGTGCTCGGGGAGCACCTCGCGCTTGAGGATGGTCCGCTGGGCGTAGAACTCACCGAGCTTCTCCTCCTCCACCCCGTACACGGCCGCCCGCTTGGCACCCCACCCGCCGGCGAAGATGCCCGACCCGCGCACGACACCGTCCGGGTTGACCCCGTTGACGCGGATGCCGTGCTCGCCCAGCTCGGCGGCGAGCAGCCGCACCTGGTGCGCCTGGTCGGCCTTGGTGGCGGAGTAGGCGATGTTGTTGGGACCGGCGAACACGGCGTTCTTCGAGGCGATGTAGACGATGTCACCGCCCAGCTCCTGGGCGGTCATCACCCGGGCGGCTTCCCGCGACACCAGGAACGACCCGCGCGCCATGATGTCGTGCTGGAGGTCCCAGTCCTTGGCGGAGGTCTCCAGCAGCGGCTTGGAGATCGAGATGCCCGCGTTGTTGACCACCAGATCGACGCCGCCGAAGGCCAGCACCGCGTCCCGGAACGCCTCGGCGATCTGCTCCTCCGACGTCACGTCCACCGTCACGGCGACGGCCTTGTCGGGCCCGCCCAGCTCCTCGGCGACGGCCTCGGCGTTCTCCGTGTCGAGATCGGCGACGACCACACACGCCCCCTCGGCGACGAGCCGGTGCGCGATGGCCTTCCCGATGCCGCTCCCGGCGCCCGTCACCAGCGCCACCCGGGTCGCCAGCGCCTTGGGCCTCGGCATCCGCCGGAGCTTGGCCTCCTCCAGCGCCCAGTACTCGATCCGGAACTTCTCGGACTCCTCGATCGGCGCATACGTGGACACCGCCTCGGCGCCACGCATCACGTTGATGGCGTTGACGTAGAACTCGCCCGCGACCCGGGCGGTCTGCTTGTCCTTGCCGAAGGAGAACATGCCCACGCCCGGTACCAGCACGATCGCCGGGTCGGCGCCGCGCATGGCGGGGGAGTCGGGCTCGGCGTGCCGCCGGTAGTAGGCGGCGTACTCCTCGCGGTACCCGGCGTGCAGCTCCTTCAGCCGGGCGATCGCCTCGTCGAGCGGGGCGCTCGGCGGCAGGTCCAGCACCAGCGGCCGGACCTTGGTGCGCAGGAAGTGGTCCGGGCAGGACGTCCCCAGCGCGGCGAGCCGCGGGTGCTCCGCGCTCGCGAGGAAGTCGAGCACGACCTCGGAGTCGTCGAAGTGCCCGACCTGAGGCCGGTCCTGCGAGGCGATGGCCCGCACGTACGGGGCGAGCGCGGCGGCCCGCTCCCGCCGCTCCGCGACGCCCAGCGCGGTGTACCCGGCGATCACCGGACCGAAGGGCTCGGGCTTGCCCCGCTCGGCGAGGAACGTCTCGGCGGTCCGGATGATGTGCAGCGAGTTCCGCTCGCACTCCTCGGAGGTGTCACCCCAGGCGGTGATCCCGTGCCCGCCGAGCACGCACCCGACGGCCTGCGGGTTGGCCTTCTTCACCGCGGCGATGTCCAGCCCGAGCTGGAACCCGGGGCGCCGCCACGGCACCCACACCACACGGTCCCCGAAGCACTCGGCGGTCAGCTTCTCCCCGTCGGCGGCGCAGGCGAGCGCGATCCCCGAGTCCGGGTGCAGATGATCGACGTGCGCGGCCTCGACCAGCCCGTGCATCGCGGTGTCGATGGACGGGGCGGCCCCGCCCTTCCCGTGCAGGCAGTAGTCGAACGCGGCGACCATCTCGTCCTCGCGCTCGACACCGGGGTAGACGTCGACCAGGGCCCGCATCCGGTCCAGCCGCAGCACGGCCAGCCCCGCTTCGGTCAGCGTCCCGAGGTCACCGCCGGACCCCTTGACCCACATCAGCTCGACGTCCCCACCGGTGACGGGGTCGGTCCCGGTGCCCTTGGCGGAGGCGTTGCCCCCCGCGTAGTTGGTGTTCCGGGGATCGCTGCCGAGCCGGTGCGACCGGGCGAGCAGAGCGTCGGCTTCGGGATGAACAGCCATGAACAGTTCCTTTGCAACGGAGAGTGTGTATCTCAGGGGCGCGGGGAACTGCGCGATCAACCAC